>DBMZ01000164.1 GCA_002299005.1 Alphaproteobacteria bacterium UBA685
GTCATGGCCCATTCAAATTTCTGCCCTTCAAAATCGGTCTTACCCGCAAAAGGGCTCGAGATCATGATGGCTTTATTGGTCGTGGCGTCTGTTAGGTAATCTTGCAAACCATTGGGATAGCAAATCACCGTCTCAGCTGGCACATCACTATCAGCCCCAAGCAACTCAGGCGCGCATCTCCATCTGATTTCAACGCCCGCAAACAGATAGGCCTTAGAGCGTGCCATGCGGAAGAGCAAGGCTGGCTTAAAGCGCATGCTGTCGCCAAAAATCTCTGTATCAGGGGTAAAGGCGATAGAGGTGCCCCGCCGATTAGGTGCGGCGCCAACTGTTTCTAGCTTGGTGATTGTTTGGCCTTTGGAAAAGCTCTGGCGGAAGAGTTGTTTGTCTCTTGCAACCTCAACAATCATCGAAGAGGATAGAGCGTTCACCACAGAGGCGCCAACACCATGAAGGCCGCCTGATGTCTCATAGGCTTTGCCAGAGAATTTACCGCCTGCGTGAAGTGTCGACATAATCACTTCAAGTGCTGATTTCTCAGGGAATTTTGGGTGTGGGTCAATCGGAATGCCGCGCCCATTATCTTTGATAACAAGACGGTCTGCGGCTTCTAGGTGAAATTCGATGCGGCTTGCATGACCTGCCACAGCCTCATCCATGGAATTATCGAGGATTTCAGCGGCAAGGTGGTGATAGGCGCGCTCATCCGTGCCACCAATATACATGCCAGGGCGATGACGTACAGGTTCTAGCCCTTCGAGAACCTCAATCTTTGATGCGTCATAATCTGTCGGCGCTGCCGCCGCTCCAAACAAGTCTGACATGTTTTTCCCACATTCCTTATGAAACCATAAATGCCCTTCATTCCTACCTTATCTGGTGGAAGAAGCAAAGGGGTGCCACCGCATCTTGATAAAAAAAGACCCTGCCAGTTGCCTAGCAGGGTCTTAATTAGACTATTTATATCAAGCTAATCTAGAGAAATTAGACTGAATAGTACATTTGGAATTCGATTGGTGCTGGTGTGTGCTCAAGGTTGATCACTTCTTCCATCTTCAAATCGATAAAGGCACTAATCTGGTCATCTGTAAACACATTGCCTTCTGTTAGGAACGCACGGTCTGCATCAAGAGATTCTAGGGCTTCACGAAGCGAGCCACAGACTGTTGGGATCTGCGCTAGCTCTTCAGCTGGCAAATCGTACAAATCTTTGTCCATCGCATCACCTGGGTGAATCTTGTTACGGATACCGTCTAGGCCAGCCATTAGCATGGCAGAGAATGCCAAGTAAGGGTTTGCTGTCGCATCTGGGAAACGAACCTCAACACGCTTACCTTTCGGGTTTGATACGTGTGGGATACGGCAAGATGCTGAACGGTTACGTGCTGAGTAAGCCAAGATAACAGGTGCTTCATAGCCCGGGATCAAACGCTTATAGCTGTTTGTTGATGGGTTTGTGAAAGCGTTCAATGCCTTAGCGTGCTTGATGATACCGCCAATGTAGAATAGGGCAGTTTCAGACAAATCAGCATAACCATTGCCTGCGAATAGCGGCTTACCATCTGTCCAAAGTGACTGGTGCACGTGCATGCCTGAACCATTATCGCCAGCGATTGGCTTTGGCATGAATGTAGCAGATAGGCCATAAGCATGCGCAACTTGGTGCACAACATACTTATAAAGCTGCATGTTGTCAGCTGTTTCAAGCAATGTGCCAAACTTCATGCCTAGCTCATGCTGTGATGGGGCAACTTCGTGGTGGTGCTTTTCAACTGGCACACCAATGTCAGCCATAACAGCCAACATTTCTGTACGAATGTCTTGGCCTGAATCGATTGGTGGTACTGGGAAATAGCCGCCCTTAACGCCTGGACGGTGACCCATGTTACCTTCTTCGTAAGCACGGTTTGAGTTGTAAGGGCCTTCAACTGAATCGACCTCATACACACCGCGATGGCCTTGTACGTCAATCTTCACATCTTCAAAGATAAAGAATTCAGCTTCAGGACCAAAGAAAGCTGTGTCAGCAAAGCCAGCAGATTCCATATGTGCAAGCGCTGCTTTGGCTGTGCCACGTGGGTCACGGCTGTATGATTCACCTGATAGTGGCTCAAGCACGTCACAGAACAACGCCATTGTTGGCTGTGCGAAGAATGGGTCAATATACGGGCGGCTTAGGTCAGGCATCAAGCACATGTCTGACTCGTTAATGGCTTTCCAGCCAGCGATTGATGAGCCGTCAAACATAAAGCCTTCTGCAAGTGCTTCTTCATCGATTGTGTCGATGTGCTGTGTGACGTGGTGCATTTTACCGCGTGGATCTGTAAAACGTAGATCAACGAAAGAAATGTCGTTTTCTTTCAACATTTCCATAATTTTTTTTGCATCAGACATCTTTTTTCCTTCCATCTGTTACAAGTTAAACTAAAAGCAAAAAGTTTAAGCGACTGCCTTAGACAGCCTCATCACCTTTTTCACCCGTTCTGATACGAATCGCCTCATCGATGGAAGAGATGAAAATCTTCCCATCGCCAATGCGACCTGTCTGCGCAGCGGTTTGGATGGCTTCAACGACTTGATCAGCCATTTGTTCCACAACAACCACTTCAATTTTTACTTTTGGCAGAAAATCCACCATATATTCTGCGCCACGATAAAGTTCGGTGTGGCCTTTTTGACGCCCAAAGCCCTTTGCTTCAAGCACCGTAATGCCTTGAATGCCCACCTCATGAAGGGCTTCTTTCACTTCGTCTAGCTTGAACGGCTTGATGATAGCTTCGATTTTCTTCATGTTTTTGGCTCCTTTGAGTGCTAACCGCCCGTATCGTGACCCGTTAAATAATTAGGCGGGCGGTCAATCTTTCAAATTGCTATACGTCGTGTCTTATCATAGCAATTATCAAAGCGG
>DBMZ01000186.1 GCA_002299005.1 Alphaproteobacteria bacterium UBA685
AAGCATAATCTGGAACAGCTTGGCTGGGTGCAAGATGCCACTGTTGCCCGCCATTATCCGGATGCAATCGCCATCGACCTGACCGAGAGACGCCCGCTTGCCTTGTTGCAAACAACCGGCGGTCATCGCCTGATTGATCAAGAAGGCCACACCATCTTTGGCGCGAATGCCGCAAACTTTAGTCACCTGCCTGTGATATCAGGGGAAGGGGCGGCGGCCCATGCCAAATTGATTATCGAAGCCTTGCGCACAGAGCCTGATCTCTATGCCGATGTTTGGGCCATCCAGCGCGTGTCTGACCGCCGCTGGGATGTTCATCTGCGCACAGGCCTTGCGGTGCGCCTGCCTGAAAAAGACGCCGTTCTTGCTTGGTCGAAACTCGCCATTTTGGACCGAGACACCAAAATTATGAAGCGCGATTTGGCGACCATTGATCTGCGCATTTCAGGCCAGCTTATCGTTGAGCCAAACCTTCCTTTGAGCAAGAAAGGGCAAAAGACATGACAGCTATGACACCGATTAAGCCCGTCTCAGTCAAAGGACCTTTTGCGGTTCTTGATGTTGGCTCGTCAAAATTGGGGTGCCTGATTGTTGAGCCTGCGGGCAAGACGCTGACTATTTTATCTTATGCGATGCATGCCTCAGCTGGTATCCAGCGTGGTGAGATTACCGACCTTGCGCTGTTTAGTGAAACACTCGGCAAGGTGGTCGAAGCTGGTGAGCGCAAGGCAGGGCTAACGATTAATGATTTGCATATCGTCATGCCAGGTGGCCAGCCTCAATCACATATTGAACGCTTCAAGCTGGAATTGGCTGACCCGATTATCTCGCTCAGAGACATCAGGCGCCTGACCGCAAAGCAGATGCAAATGACCCTGCCAGAGGGCCGTTCGCTTATTGCCTCAGAGCGGCTGCATTATATCATTGATGGCGCCTCGATTGTCCAAAACCCCAAGGGGATGCGTGCCAGCCATTTGGCGCTTGATGCCACAGCCATGACGATTGCCAGTGCCAGCTATCTTAATCTATCTGAGGCGGTACAGCATAATCATCTACAGATAGGGCGCATTGGTCATGCCGGCTTTGCCTCTGGTCTTGCGTGCCTAACCCAAGAAGATGCCGACCTTGGCACCTTGGTGCTTGATATGGGGGGCGGCACAACCTCTGCGGCGCTGTTCTTAAATAATGGTCTGATTGGCAGTGCCTCTGTGCCTGTTGGCGGTATCCAGATCACGCGTGATATTGCGCGCATATTATCTGTCTCTATCTCAGATGCAGAGCGGCTAAAAGCTGTTGAAGGCGCGATTACCCCCTCGCATGGTGAGGCGTTAAGAGACGTGCTATCACCGCCGCCATTTTTGGCCGCAGGTGATAATTTTGTGCCCGCCACAAGCGCCTATCAAATGCAGGATTTAACACTGCCAAATGGGGAGATGATTAATCGTCAATTGCTGACAGATATTATCCGCCCCCGCATCGAAGAGATTTTGGATCTTATCTATCAAAAGCTTGTCGCGGCAGGCCTAGAGCATCATATCGGCCAGCGCATTGTCTTAACAGGCGGTGCCAGCCAGCTGACAGGCATGGCGGATTTCGTCTCACAATATTGGAAGCGCCGCGCGAGCCTTGCGATACCGCATCATATTATGGGCTTGGATGAGCATTCAGCCAACCCTGCTTTCTCAGCCCTTGTCGGCATGGCGCTTCATGTCGCGCGCACCGCTGATGATGATTTAACCGAATTTAATCCCGCCATTTTATCAAGGAACCCCTTTGGGCGCCTTGGCATGTGGCTGCGCACCCATCTGTAAGGAAAGGACACCGATAAAGATGATTATAAAGCAACCAAATCCTAATCTGTCGCACAGCATTGCCCCCTGCTGTGTCAGATCACTTGCCACGTTTCATGTGGCGCAAACCATAAGCCTTAAAATTGAAGGGAGGCTATCATGAGTATCAATTTAACAGTACCACAAACAATGCAAGAACTTCGTCCTCGCATCACTGTAATTGGTGTTGGCGGTGCAGGCTGTAACGCTGTCAATAATATGATAAGTGCAAATCTAGACGGTGTTGACTTTCTTGTTGCCAACACAGATGGACAAGCATTGGCACATTCTCTTGCGCCACGTAAAATCCAGCTTGGCACGAATCTAACCGCAGGTCTTGGCGCAGGCTCAAAGCCTGATATTGGACGCCAAGCGGCAGAAGAATCGATGGATGAAGTCCTCGCGGAATTAACAGATTGCAACATGGTCTTTATCACCGCCGGTATGGGCGGTGGCACAGGCACAGGTGCGGCCCCCGTGATTGCCAGAGCGGCGCGTGAAAACGGCATTTTGACCGTTGGCGTTGTCACAAAGCCTTTCGAATTTGAAGGCCCAAGACGCATGAAGCAAGCCGCAACAGGCATTGAGCAATTGGCCGCGCATGTCGATACACTCATCGTTGTGCCAAACCAAAATCTGTTCCATGTCACAAATGAGCGTACAACCTTCGCAGATGCCTTCCACATGGCTGATGAGGTTCTCTATCAAGGTGTCAGCGGCGTGACTGATTTGATGCTAAAGCCTGGCATTATCAATCTTGATTTTGCTGATATCCGCTCGGTGATGACCGAAATGGGCAAGGCGATGATGGGCACAGGTGAAGCATCTGGTGAGCATCGCGCTATCACAGCGGCTGAGACGGCGATTAACAATCCCTTGCTTGAAGACACAACCTTGCTTGGTGCTAAGGCGTTGATTGTGAATGTCACAGGCGGCCCAGAGCTTGGCTTTTATGAGGTTGATGAAGCGGTACAGCGTA
>DBMZ01000060.1:0-861 GCA_002299005.1 Alphaproteobacteria bacterium UBA685
TAACCATTTACTCCTACTCCTCATATTTTATGCTCTAAGCCATAGGCAGATAATAAAATACCTTGTTGCGTTTTCTATGAGCGCATTTTATCAAGCTGACAACAAAAAAATTGTTTTCAGATAGTTTTTATTTTTATTGGGGATTTGGAGTAAGGCTTCATGCAAATTGATTGGGCAAATTTAACGATCTTAGAATCGACGCTAGGCGGGGCATTGATTGGCCTTGCGGCGGTATTATTAATGGCTTTTAACGGCCGTATTATGGGTATTTCGGGCATTGCCGGCATGGCCCTTCATAGCCGTGACGGGCGTGGTTGGCGCATCGCCTTTTTGGTTGGCACAATCGCAGGGCCGTTATTATTCACAGCCCTATTTGGCCGTGTTGAAATGGAGATGGTTGCCTCATTGCCAATGCTCGCCATCGCTGGTTTAGTGGTCGGTCTTGGCACCGCCTTGGGCTCTGGGTGTACATCAGGTCACGGCATTTGCGGTATCTCACGCTTTTCAGTGCGCTCTATTGGCGCCACGATTTGTTTTGTTGCAACAGGCATGGTGACAGTGTTCATCATCGGCCTTCTATAGAAATAAGGGAGCCGTATCATGACGAAAACGTCTCTATCAGCTCTTATCATCGGGCTTCTTTTTGGCTTTGGTCTTGCGCTTGCGGGTATGTTGAACCCTGCGAAGGTGCAAGGCTTTTTGGATATTACACGCATCTGGGATCCCTCACTTGCCTTTGTGATGGTTGGCGGGATTATTGTTGCCGCTATTGGCTTTCCGCTTGTCACACGTGGCAAGGCGCCTGTTTTGGGCGGGTCATTTAATTTGCCAGAAATGGTGAAGCTTGACCGTCAATTGCTT
>DBMZ01000060.1:974-1488 GCA_002299005.1 Alphaproteobacteria bacterium UBA685
CCGGGGCCAGCCTTTGCGGTGCTATCACTTGCTTTTTGGCCTGTGATTATTTTTGTGGCTTTCATGGCGCTAGGCCTTGTGATCGGCAATAAATTAAAGAGCTAAAGCCTCATCTAATTGTGCGGCGATAGTGGCAAATTCTGCCTCTAATGCCCCGCATGCTTTCTCAAAAGAGCTTTGTTGCATCACGCGGCAAAGCTCTTTTTTAAAGGAGGCAGGTTCTGTGTCTGCCCCTGCTTGGCGCGGCATCATTACCGCGCTCATCAAGGATAGATGGTTGAATAAAGCGATCGCCTCATCAGGCGACTTCTTGGTCAAATGCGTCAAAAATTCACAATCAAGCAAGCCACCTGCGCGCTTTTTAAAGTCCCATTCTTCATGTTTTTGCGCGCGCAACTTTTGCCGCAATAGGTTGATGTCCCCGACCAGTGCCCCTCGCTCTATAGGCGCACTAAGCATGGTCGCGATCAAATCGTCAATTTTATGCGCAAATGCAGGGCTCGTTATAGGTTGC
>DBMZ01000060.1:1626-11152 GCA_002299005.1 Alphaproteobacteria bacterium UBA685
AATCTTGCGTCAATCTCATAAAGACTGCCAGAGGCGGTTTGCGCGCTTGTCCAACTCAACAGCCGTTGGGCTAATCTTGTGTAATAATGCGTTAAGGATAGCTGTTTTGGCCCATCAGACATCACCGCTTTATCACCATCATATAAAAAGATAACGTCAATATCAGATTGCGGCGTCAGGCGTCTTTGCCCCGCGCGGCCGAGCAACAAGACAGCAAAATCACCGCCCTCTATGGTGCCATGCTGTGCTTCAAATTCACTGATGGTAATCGCAAAACAGGCAGATAGGCACGCATCACTCAGTGCGCTTAGATATTCGTGCGCCTCTTCGGCGGCGGCGGGATAGGTGATAATATGCGCTTCGGCACGGAATTTTGCCTCTCTTGCCACAAGGCGAATAGCATCAAGCTGTAATTCAGCCGGCTTGCCTTTCATCTCATTGGCCAGCCATTGGTCGAAATCACTATGCACAGATAGGGGCGCAAAAAAGCTTTCATCAAGCATTTGCTCAAAAATATGCGGGCTCTTGGTCAAGGTACGCATGAGCGAGGGGGCGCTCAATGTGAAGTCAGAAATCAGCTCAATAAGCTGTGGGTGCTGGTTGAGGAGCGTGAATACTTGCACCCCTGCTGGCAAGGCTTCGAGGAATTGGGCAAAGCCCATAAAATGCGCGTCAATATCGCTGCCCTTGGCAAGCTCAGTCAGGACAATCGGCAATAGGCTTTGCAATTCTTGGCGCGCCCGCTCGCTTCTTGTGGCGGGCAGTCTGCCAGACATCCAGCTCTCGATTGTGCGCAGTATATCATCAGGCCGCTGGAAGCCTTTCTCAGCCAAAAAGACCTGCTGTGCCCCCTCATCAGCGGGCCAAGCACCGCGTCGCAAAGCGCCTTCATGGGCGGCTATCATATCACCTATTATCGGATGAGAGGCGGACTCTTTGGTCGCTGATTGGAGGGTGGTCAGGTGCTGATAAAGGCTGGTCGCATCTTCAAAGCCTGCAAAACGCGCAAATTGTGTGAAATCATCCCTGTTATTGGGCGTTTGATAGATATGCGCATCACGGCAATATTGCAGGCGATGCTCAAGCGCGCGCCATTGCCAATAAAGCGCAATCGACTGTGTGGCTTGCGCGCTGGTCAAATGCCCAGCTTGTGCCAAGGCGGCAAGGGCTTTATCTGTTTGGCAGGAGCGCAATTGCGGGTCACGCCCGCCATGAAGCAATTGTAATAAATGCGTCATCATCTCAATATGGCGAATGGCAAAGGCGCCTCTTTTGACATCAAACGCCCATGCTTGCTGGCTCATCGGGTAGTGGGTAACCCATGCGGTGAGGTCTGTGAGGATGGAATAATCAAGCTGTCTGCGCCAAATAAAGGGCGAAATGGCCTCAAGGAAAGATTTGCCAAGGGCAAGATTGCCTGCGACGGGCCGCGCTCTGATAAAGACGGCACGCTCCCAACTGCGGGCGATGGATTCATAATAGCTAATCGCCGCATCTGTTGATAGCGCAATCGCTGTTGCCCCCGGGTCAGGGCGCAGACGCAAATCAACACGCCAACCAAACCCATCAGCTGTTTGCTTTTGCAGGATTTGTATAAGGGCGCGCGAAATCTTGACGTAATCAGCGCTGCTCGCCCCTTCATAGGACGCATCATACAAGATGATGAGGTCAATATCGGAGGAGTAATTAAGCTCATGCGCGCCAAGCTTGCCCATCCCGAGAATGACCATCGCTTGCGGTGATATGCCCGCACGCTCTGTTAGGTGTAAAAGCGCCTCTTGAAGCGCAAATTCAGCGCATTGTGATAGATGCTTCATCTGCGTCTCAACGCTGATACTGCCTGCTAGTTCGGCAAGCGCAAGCGCAAGATAGCACCGATAACGATATTGTCGCACGGCTTTCATCACGCTCTCATCATCAGAAGCCTCACGCAGACGCTTTGTTAAATCGCCCTCTGCCTGTGACACGATAGGGGCGATGTCCCCGGCAAGGGCGTGCTGGCAATCATCTGGATAATGGGCGGCATTGCGCTTGAGGGCATGATGCAAATGCGGGGCGGCATAGATGATGGCGGCGATTAGATCTGTCTGTGCTGTGTCACTATCTCCTATTTGCCTGTCGCCTTTTTGACAGTCAGCCGCATCTAGGCACCATAAGTCTCTCAGCCTGTCATCTTGCGGCAGGAGAGGGGGTGCTAGCTTGTCTGCTAGGGGCGGATTATGGGCGCTAGTTTTTGTCATCTCACCATAGTTTATAGCTAAATAAGCTTATTGATAAAGAGCGATAGCCGTTTTTAGCCTACTAAGATAGCGCGCCCTTTGGCAATCAAATCAAGGTGCCGTGACCAGCGATAGGTCGTCAAAACAGACGCCACCGTCAAGCCAATGCCAAGACCGCCCCACACAGAGGCTGGGCCAAATTCAAACACAAAGGCAAATAGGATAGCACAACCAACGCCCACCCCCCAATAAGAGGCAACCGCGATAACCGCCGGAATTTTTGTATCATTGATACCGCGCAATTTGGCGCCAGCTATCACTTGCATGCCGTCAACCACTTGGAATAGGCCAATATAGAAAAGCATCGCCACAACCACAGGCAGGGTCGCGCTGTAATTAGCATCGCTTTCTTTGATAAAGATATTTGCCAATTCTGTGGGAAAGATAAGCAATAAGATGGTCATTGGAAGGGCGATAATCAGGCCAAGCATATGCGCCGACCAGCCAGCGGTGCCGACATTATGCGCTTCATTCGCGCCAGCCGCTCTGCCCACAACAGACGCGGTCGCCTGTGACAGGCCAAGTGGCACCATAAAGGCCATAGCCGCGATTTGATTAGCAATGCCAGCAGAGGCAAGCGCCGTGGTGCCGAACGTGCCAATCATAAAGCCAGCAATGATAAACATGCTTGTTTCACTCAAGACAATCACCGCATTGGGAATGCCAAGGCGAATAATGCGCCGCATCAAGCTGATATCAATGCGCCACAGCCTTTTGAACGGATGCATCGCCGCAAAGGCAGGGTTAAATTGCACATAAAGCGCGAATAAAGCTGTCATCGATAGATAGCTGATGAAGGTTGCGATAGCGATCCCCTCTAGCCCCATCGGCGCAATCCCAAAGCCGCCATTTGCCAAGAGGGGGTTTAAGACAAGATTTATCGCCAAGCCTATTAGGGTTATGACAAGCTGTGCTTTTGTCTTTTGCGTGCCAATGACAAAGAAACGGAAAATCAGAAATAAGAAAAAGGCAGGTAATGTCAGGCCAGACCAGAACAAATAAGGCTTGGCATGCGCGGCCACATCTGCGCCTTGCCCTAATAAGGTCAGGATAGGCGCGCCAAAGATAACAAGCGGCATGAAAAGCACGCTCAGAAGCAGGGCAATCACAAGCCCTTGGCGAAAGGTGCGCCGTGCCCCATCATTATCGCCGCTCCCTATTGCTTGCGAGATTAGGGGCGAGATAACAGCTGTAAGGCCAAGGGTGAAGAAATAAAGCGGCTGGTAATAGCGAATAGCCAAAGACCCTGCGGCAAGGTCAAAGACGCTTAGATGCCCCATCATAATGATATCAGCCGTCATAATGCCAAAAGAGGTCACTTGCGAGGCCACCAAAGGCAACATGAGCTTTGTTAAACGGCGCATCATATCGCCCGAAATAAATTGTGATGGTATATAAAATGGTTTCACAAAAGCGGCCTTAGCGTCAGAATATGGTCAGATGAAAAATAAGTATCATGGATGTTGGACAATAACGTATTGGGCGCTTATAAGATAGCGCAAATGAAAGACTGGCTATTCATCCAACAACCTGTGTCTATCGTAATGATAAACAAGAAAGAATAGGCGCCCTCATAGGGGGGCGGCTTAGTGATGTTGTCGCATTTTTCCATTCGTTATTTACATTATTTGCTTAGATAGTTTTTCCCCAATCATGACTCTTTTTTGAAGAGCAGAGCAGAGGCCCTTATGTTCAAGAAAATCATCCTGACATTTTTAGTGCGTGGTGTGCCAGCCATTATTGTTTTTGCCGGTTTTATTGCCCTTTATAATTATTTGGTGGCAACAAAGCCGCAGGTTGAATCAGAACCTGCCGCGCCGCAAATTTGGACAGTGAAACAGGTAGAAGTTGAAAATAGGCAAGCCCAGCCTGTTGAAATTGCCTATGGGACGGTCGAAGCCTCGCGCACCGCAGATGTGCGGTTCTCGGTCCAAGGTGAGGTCGCATGGATTTCACCAAAGATGCGCAATGGTGCCAAAATAGTTAAGGGTGATGAGCTTGCCCGCCTTGATATGACGCGCTATCAGCTGGCTCTTGATGAATTGCTTGCCCAAATCGCTGGTGAAGAGGCGCAAACAGCCTCTCTTGAAACACAGCTTGCGTTGCGTGAAAAGACACTTGCCCGTACAAAAGGCATGGCCCAGCAGAATGTTGTCTCAGATGCGGTTCTTGATGATGCGGAATTGGCAGTTGCTGTCACAAAAGGACAGCTGATTGCCTCGCAATCACGCACCGCCCAATTGCGCGTGGCTGAACGTGCGCGCCGCAAAGATATTGAAGATTCAAGCCTGAAAGCGCCTTTCACTGGCACGCTTTCAAATGTGAATGTCGGCCTTGGTCAAATCGCCTCATCAGCGGTGGCGATTGCGCGTATCACCGACCAAAGCTCGCTTGAAGTGCCGTTTGTGGTAAAGGCAGAAATCTATGCCAATGCGCTGGAATTGCTTGGTCAGACCGTGTCGGTTACATGGCAGTCAGGCGACCGCAAGGTTGCGCGCGCAAAGGCCTTTATCGCCAGAACAAATGCTGAGCTTGATAAAATTGATGGGGGCGGGCGCTTTTATGCTGAGCTGATTGACGCAGAAAAATCAGCCATTCGCCCGGGCGCCTTTGTGAAAATCGAATTTATTGGCCGCTCGTTCAAGAGCGTTGCGGCATTGCCTGAAGAGGCGCTATTTGGCGATGATTTGGTCTATATCAATGAGGGGGGCACTGTGCGTTCTCAAAAGGTAGAGCTTGTGTGGCGTGAGCCGGGGACGGTCTATCTGAAAGGCCTTGAAGATGGCACCCAGCTGGTGGCAACGCGCCTGCCGGGTATCGGTGATGGTATCAAAGTGCGCACTGTCTCAGCTGGTCAATAAGCGGAATACGAAAAGGAGCAAAATAATATGTTTGCATCAATGATTGAGTTTTTCGCGCGCCATAGAACCGCCGCCAATATTGTGATGGTTGTGATGGTTGTCACGGGCATTATCTCAGCTGATAGGTTGAACCGCCAGTTTTTCCCAGATGTAGATGTGGAAATAGTCGCGGTCTCTGTGGTCTGGTCAGGCGCGACGGCCGAAGATGTCGATAGTAACATCGTCCAGCCCCTAGAGCCTGAATTGCGCACCATTGCCAATGTGAAAAAGGTCTCATCAAGCTCATTTGAAGGGGTCGCACAAACACAAGTCGAATTTGTCTTTGGCACAGATATGCAAAAGGCATTGGCAGATGTAGAAGCGGCCGTTGGCCAAGTTGATTTTCCCAAAGATGCCGAGGCAGCGAAGGTTGTAAAAGGCGAGTTTTATGACACGATTTCACGTGTCGTGCTTCATGGCCCATTACCGCTGGAAGCTTTGCGCTATTATGGCAAATCTATCAAAGAAGATTTGTTGCAGATTGGCGTTGATAAGGTCGAAGTTCTCGGTCTGCCTGATGAAGAAATTCTGATTGAAGTCAATGAATTAGAGCTTGCACGCTTGGGCCTTACGCTTGGCAGCATCTCTAATGTGATTGCCTCGTTGTCGGTTGATGTCCCTGCGGGCCGGTTTGCGGATGGGGCTTTGCGCGTGCGCTCATTGGGGTTACGTAAAACGGCGAATGAATATCGTGATGTTGAAATCCTGTCGCGCCCTGATGGTAGCCGTGTGCTATTGGGCGATGTGGCGACTATCACAGATACCATCTCAGATCCTGCGACCTTACAATTTTATCGTGGCAACCCTGCGGTAGAGCTGCATATTCAGCGCGGCAAATCATCTGATAGCTTGACCGTAAATGCGCTTGTGCAGGATTTTATCACGCAAAAGCAACGTGAATTGCCAACGAATTTAACGCTTATCCAGCATGATGTTGCGGCGATTTTGATCTCTGAGCGTATCAGCTTGATGGTTGAAAATGGTCTTGGCGGTCTGTTGATTGTGATGGGCGTTCTGTTCTTATTCCTGTCTAGCCGTGTTGCCTTTTGGGTGGCCGCTGGTATTCCTGTGGCGTTCTTGGCAACCTTCTCTGTGATGCTTGTCTCTGGTCAGTCGATTAATATGATCTCGCTCTTTGGTCTTATCATGGCGCTTGGGATTGTGGTGGATGATGCGATTGTCATTGGGGAGCATGCGGAATATCTGCGTCAAAAGCGTAATTTGCCTATCGCAGATGCCTCTGTGCTAGCGGCAAAACGTATGGGGCCACCGGTTATCTCAGCGATGCTGACAACCGTGGCGGCTTTCTTGCCTCTCTTTATGGTCAAGGGCATTATTGGCGTCATCATTGGCGCTATTCCTGCGGTGGTTTGTGCGGTGCTTGTCGCATCATTGCTTGAATGTTTCTTCATTCTGCCAGCTCACTTGGCGCATTATGGCGCGGCCAAGACATCAGAGCCTTCATGGTTTAGACGGACATTTGAT
Source organism: Alphaproteobacteria bacterium UBA685 (assembly GCA_002299005.1). Taxonomy (GTDB): domain Bacteria; phylum Pseudomonadota; class Alphaproteobacteria; order Puniceispirillales; family Puniceispirillaceae; genus UBA685. Next base: position 8,291 of record DBMZ01000060.1, read on the forward strand.
GGCGGCTTTAACTATTTCAAAGACCGTATTTTTTATCAGATTGTCAAAGCGACTTTCCGCTTTCGTTATGTGACTTTTGCCTTTGCTTTCGGTTTGCTGATCTTTGCGGTTGGCATGATGGCAGGCGGGCGTGTGAATTTTGTCTTCTTCTCCGCGCCAGAGGCCGACCGTGTTTTTGCTAATGTGACAATGGCATCAGGGGCGACCAGAACACAGACATTGACCATGCTAGAGGAGGTCGAACGCGCGCTTGATAAGGTCCAAGATGATTTGACGCAAGATGATGAAGAGCTGGTGCGCTTTGCCTATTCAAAAATTGGTGGCACCTTCACAGCTGATCCCGGCACACCGGCAGGTGGCTCGAATGAGTTGCTAGCAGGGATGGTGATTGAGCTTATCACCGCTGATAAGCGCGCTGTGCGTGTTGATGAATTTGTTGATGCGCTGCGTGCTGAGATTAAGCCGATGCCGGCGCTTGAGCGTCTACTGGTGCGTGCGCCTACAGGGGGGCCTCCTGGTCGTGAATTTGATTTGCGTCTGATGGGTGATGATCTTGAATTGCTAAAATTATCAGCGCTTGAGATTGCCCAAAAGGTAGATGCTATTCCGGGCACAAATGATATTGATGAAAACCTAAATTATGGCGCAGAAGAGCGGATTATCCGCTTAACATCGCTTGGCAGGTCGCTTGGCTTTACTGTCAGCTCTGTTGGCTCACAGGTAAGAGCGGCGCTTGATGGGTCTGTGGTTAAACGCTTCCCAAGAGGCGATGAGGAAGTCACCGTGCGCCTATCTCTGCCGCGCGCAGATGTGGCGACAGATTCGCTTGGCTCATTGCGCCTGATTACCCCGCAAGGCACCTATGTTGATTTGGCTGATGTGGCGACGATTGAGCCACGCCTTGGCTTTAATGTTGTGCGTCGCCAAGATGGGTTCCGTGAGGTCGCTATCCAAGGTGATTTGGATGATAAGGTGATTAACACAACCCAAGCCAAAGACGCTATTTTGGCTGATGGGCTTGACGAGGCTGTGACGGGCAAGGGCCTTCGTTATCGCTTTGATGGCCGTGATCAAGAGCAAGGTGAGGCGTTTGCTGATATGTCGACAGGCGGGACGCTTGCTTTGATTTGCATCTATGTGATTTTGGCATGGGTATTCTCTAGCTGGTCACGTCCTTTTGCTGTGATGATTATGATCCCTTTTGGCCTGATTGGCGCGGTGGTTGGTCACTATGTGATGGGTCTATCGATGAATATCCTGTCAATGTTTGCGCTTGTCGCGCTCTCGGGGATTGTGGTGAATAACTCAATCATCCTTGTGGCAACCATCACAAGGCGGCTTGAAGAGCTTGACGGGGATTTTGAGACAGCCGTCATATCAGGCGCTGTGGACAGGTTGCGGCCTGTCTTATTGACCTCTATGACGACCATTGGCGGCTTGTCGACTTTGATGTTCGAGACATCCTTGCAAGCACAATTTTTGATCCCCATGGCAACTACTTTGGTCTTTGGACTAGCCGTGACAACCGCTTTGGTGCTATTCCTAGTGCCAGCAACTTTGGGTATTGGCCGTGATATTGGCCAGGGCGTGAATGCGGTCATAAGACCGGTTGTACGCATTTTCCAGAGAGGCTAAGTGTCTAGCGCCCTGATAATAAGTGCCAATAAACTGGCAAAAGGGCGCTAGTCAAAGAATATCGCAAGGGGAATATTATGGCTGGCAAAGGTCGTCCAACAAAAGGTAATAGCGGGGCTAGCACAAGAGGCAGCTCAGGGCGCTCTTATCGTGGTCATGCAGGGTTAACGCAAACACCGCGCAATATGCGCAAGCGTAAAGCCTCATCAAATAGATGGATTGAACGCCAGCTAAATGACCCCTATGTGCAAGAAACGCACAAGCGAGGCCTGCGGTCACGTGCGGCGATTAAGTTTGAGCAAATTGAAGATCGTTACCCCTTCCTTGCGCCGCATATGCGGGTGGTTGACCTTGGCTGTGCGCCGGGCGGCTGGTTGCAGGTGGTCTCGGAGCGTATCAAGCTGAATAAGGGCGAGGGCGCTCTGGTTGGGATTGATTTGCTTGAAACTGACCCAATTGGCGGCGCGCAAATTCTTGTCGGTGATATTACCGAGCCTGAGATGCTTGATGCGGTCTATAAGGCGATTGATGGCAAGGCTGATGCGGTTTTGTCAGATATGGCGGCGGCCACCACAGGTCATCGTCCAACCGACCATTTGCGCACAATGGCCTTGCTTGAGATAGCGCTTGATTTTGCCATTGGGATCTTAACGCCGGGCGGCACATTCTTGGCAAAGGCTTTCCGCGGTGGTGCTGAAAAGACCTTGATGGATTTGCTTCATAAGCATTTTGAAAAAGTGCGCCATATCAAGCCGCCTGCTAGTCGCCAAGAATCTGTTGAGACCTATTTGCTTGCAACAGGCTTTAAAAACCCTGAAAGCGATGCAGATAGCTAGGCAGGGCTTGCGAATTTTTGTGGTTTTGCTGTTTAATTAAGCATTTATGAAATTGCCGCAAAATCCGCTCTGGTTTTTTCTGGAAAACAAGCGTATAAGGCATTGCCAACTGTAGCTATTTTATCAGCACGCACCATAAGCGATGCTAGAAAGGCAGTGGCGCTATGTCCCATTCGGAAAATTCCTCCCCCTTTGATCATGCTGGCACTCCGCGTATTCGCGATGCTTTAACATTTGCTGATGTCTTGCTAGCACCGGCGCATTCTGCGATTCTGCCTGCTCACACCGATATTACCGGACAGCTGACGCGCAATATTTCTTTGATAATGCCGCTTATCTCTGCGGCGATGGATACGGTGACCGAACATAGGCTAGCGATTGCGATGGCACC
>DBMZ01000061.1:0-836 GCA_002299005.1 Alphaproteobacteria bacterium UBA685
GCCTATCTTTACCCCAAAAATTTTCAGCCAAAAAATTTGATGTCGCCCTTTGCCATAATGGCTTTATGGCAAAGGGCCTCAAAGCTATGGCAAAAAAAGTTATTGGCATCTGTCATAATGATAAGCCGCAGCATTTTACCAGCTGTGATAGGCTTGTGTGCCTGACGCCTGAGGGCATCAGAAAGGCCATCTCCCAAGGCTGGAATAAAGCGCAATTGGCCCTTATCCCGCATTATCATGAGGCAACAGAAGGCCGCCTCATCGCTGTGCCAAACGCGCCCCTGACCATTGGTGCGGCAGGGCGGATGGTTGCAAAGAAAAACCTGTCTCTATTTATTGAAATCGCCGCCATCGTCAAAAAAACTCACCCTGAGATCAGCTTTCACCTAGGTGGCACTGGCCCGCTAGAGCCGCAAATCAAAGCGCTTAATCAGGCAAAGAATAACCCTGTCACCCTGCTTGGCTGGACAGACTTCACGCCCTTTTTGGCAAGTCTTGATATGATGGTCATCCCCTCAACTGATGAGCCTTTTGGCTATATCTTTCCCGAAGCGATGGAAGCAGGGCTTGCCTTGTTATCGACCCCGACATTTGGCGCGCATTATTGCCTTGAGGCGGGCCGCATTGCGCCGCTTTATCCAGCAGATGATGCCGCCTCATTTGCCGCAGAGATCTGCCGCCTTGCCGATGATAGAGACGCGCTTCATGCCCGGCAAATCGCCTGTTATCAGGGCGTATGCCAGCCACGGTTCCATAAAAAGACCGCCCTTACCCTCTGGCAAGAGCTACTGCTAAATTAATGAGCCCCTACTTTAATTAACCTCAGGCTTAATGAG
>DBMZ01000061.1:1070-2924 GCA_002299005.1 Alphaproteobacteria bacterium UBA685
GTCGTATATTTAATCTCTTCCATCGCAAAGCTAGAGCTTACATCCTTTAGCTTTACCGAGCCGATAAGCTTTTTATAGAACACATCATAGCTCGCCATATCAGGCACAACGACGCGCAACAGATAATCCACCTCACCCGACATACGATAGAACTCAACCACCTCTGGCAGGGATGAGACGGTTTTGGCGAATTGTTCCAACCAAGCGACATTATGCTGGTCTGTTTTAATGCCGACAAAGACACTCATCCCCATGCCAATCTTCTGCCCATTAAGCAGGGCGACACGGCCTTGGATAATGCCATCTTCTTCTAATTTTTGGATACGCCGCCAGCAAGGTGTGACTGACAGACCAACTTTGCGTGCCACATCTGCGACGGGCAAGGAGGCGTCTTTTTGAAGAATGCTCAATATTTGTCTATCAATCCGGTCCATAATTCAGCCTTTCATAGAAAATTTTTCTATATCTGCGTGATTGGGAAATCATTATTAGGTTATTTTACTAACAATTACCAGTTTTACTTGCCAGCGCTTGCGCAAAACAGGCATTGTGCCCCTTTAGTATCGCACCGGTAATAATATGAGATAAGCGCAATGACGGCTTTTGGGTTTTCAACAGGACAGATTTCACTCACCGAAGATTGGCAAGATTATGCGTTGCTTGATTCAGGTGATGGCCTCAAATTGGAGCGCTTTGGCCCCTATAGTTTCGTGCGCCCAGAGCCTCAAGCCTTGTGGGAGCGCCGGCTTGGTGATGATGTATGGGCCAAGGCGGCAGGGCGGTTTTTGGCCTCATCGGACGATCCTGAAAAAGGCGGTAAATGGCAATTATCCAAAGATTTGCCAGACCGCTGGGAAATGGGCTTTGAGGGCGTTAAATTCTATGCAAGCCCGACCCCGTTTCGCCATCTTGCTTTTTTCCCAGAACAATCAGGCCATTGGCAATTTTGCGCCACAGCCATCAAAGCCTTTCGCGCCAAACATGGCCGCAAGCCGCGCATTTTGAACCTATTTGGCTATACAGGTGTTGCCTCGCTTCACGCCGCCGAAGCAGGCGCAGAGGTCACGCACGTTGACGCCTCTAAAAAAGCGATCGCACAGGCCTTTGAGAACCGGGAACTTTCCGGCCTATCAGACGCGCCTATTCGCTATATCACAGATGATTGCCTGAAATTCGTGGCAAGAGAAGCACGGCGCGGCAATTTTTATGATGGCATTATTTTGGACCCGCCGAAATATGGCAGAGGGCCAAAGGGCGAGGTCTGGCGCTTGGAAGAAGGCCTGCCAGAATTGCTGTCACTATGCGCAAGCCTGTTATCAGATGAAGCGATTTTCATGATCCTCACCATCTATGCTATCCGCACCTCCACCCTATCGGTGCATAGCGCGATGGCACAGGCGCTTGGCGGGGATAGGGCCAATGACTTAACATCAGGTGAGCTTACATCAGGTGAGGTTGGCATTGTTGAGGCGGCAGATAATCCGCGCGCCATTGGTCAGGCGCTCTTTGTGCGCTATCACAAAGCGCCGTAACCACCCCTAGACTCGGCCACGAAGCCATTCATATAGGCTAACGCCTGTCGCCACGGCCAAATTCAAACTATCAGAGCGCCCTTGCATCGGCATGCGGATAAGCTGTGTTGTACAAGCCCGCAATCGCTCGGTCAGCCCTGCCTGCTCATTGCCCATCAACATGATGGTCGCCCCGCTATAATCAGCCGCGCGGTAATCAACAGAAGCTTGCAAGGCCGTGCCAATAATCGCCCCCGGCCAGCCATTTGCGAATTGGACAAATTCGCTCTCACTCATCCGCACCAGCGCGACATTAAACACAGCCCCCATAGAGGCGCGCACC
>DBMZ01000083.1:0-2168 GCA_002299005.1 Alphaproteobacteria bacterium UBA685
AAAGGTGAACGCAATTGCGCGTCATCAAAAAGGATATCCGCCATGCCATTAGATCAATATGTTGAGAGAAAAGCCCCTGACTTTTCATGCTTATTTCCCAAAGATAGCCGCATGCTAACCCTGCTTTTGCTAACCGCCTGTGGCGGCGGTGGCGGCGGCGGTGAGGGGCCGGTGGTTAGTGGGGAATCTGAGATGCCTGCCAAAAAGGGGGAAGATGTTGTTCAAGGGGGGAGTGATGGCAATGAGGAGACTGTTGAAACTGCCGAGCTTCAGATTCCAGCTAATCAAAGCGTGCAGGCTGTTGAAGGAGATAGTGACGGCTCATCCTTTGATGCGACAGAGGAAGATGACCATATTGTCATTACAACAAACACACAAGGTACGGTTTCCGCCGTTAACGCTTTGGGCGGAAACGATATTGTGCATGGTGGCAGAATAGGTGACACAATCAATGGCGGCGCTGGTAATGATTTTATCCTTGGGCATGGCGGTAGCGATAGAATCAGCGGCAATGCGGGGCATGACGTACTAGAAGGTAGCCGAGGTTATAATGAGCTATATGGCAATAGTGGCGATGATATCCTAGGTCTACGAGATGGCAGTGGCGTGGCCTATGGCGGTGAGGGTAATGATGTCCTTAGCGCTGGTGAGGGGTATAGCGTTCTCGATGGTGGCGAAGGTGATGATCTCTTAATTTATCATTTTCAGAATGATGAAGCGAGACTGACTGGCGGCGAAGGTAAAGATATTTTCTTAATCAATATTTCAAGTGATGATAGGCAGGCAGATGTCACTGTGACAGACTTCACATTTGGAGAAGACTATATAATTCTCTCAAGCATGATTGTGTTTTCGCACACCACTGACGGCGTAGCGCATTTTAAATTTTCAAATGATGATAGCTCTAACCCTAGGTCAGTTGTGAAATTCGCGCATAGTAATCCAGCTATTTTCGAAACCCTTTTTTCCCCAATAGACACGGAAGAGCCTGAAAGAGACGGTATTATTCGCCCAGAGAATCCAGACGATAATAATGTCCTTTTCGGCACGGATAAAAATGATGAGGTTGAATTAGGCGCTGGTAACGATGTTGTTAGCACATATCTTGGCGATGATATTGTCAGAGCCGGCACAGGGAATGATGTCATTCTTTCTGGAAGTGGCAATGATGAGGTTTATGGTGAGGCCGGTAATGACCGCCTGTGGGGTCATGAGGGGAATGACAAGCTATATGGAGGTGATGGAAATGATTATCTCCATGGTGAGGATGGTGAGGATGTTCTTGAAGGTGGGGCCGGTAATGATGTCCTTTATAGCGGCGATGATGACGACACTTTGGATGGCGGTGCCGGTCACGACCGTCTCTATGGCGGCGCCGGTCAGGACATTTTAACAGGCGGTACTGGCGCAGATGTATTTAGTTTTTACCGAAGTGAGGCGTCCAATGAAGGCGATATGATCACTGATTTTGAGTTAGGCAGGGATCTTCTTCATTTCCATTTCAGCGAGATTGGTAATATAGGTTTTATCAATGAAGAGGCTCGCTATAGCTTCACCGTTACCGACGGTGATACACAGGTTCGTTATGCGGAAAATGGCCAAAGCTTTCTTATCGCGACCCTAGAGGGCATCACAGAAGGCCTTGGCTTTGATGATGTTCTATTTCATTCAGAATTTATCTAAACGTTAAATCTGAAATGGAAGACGTCGCCGTCTTTTACGGGGTAGTCTGAGCCTTCGATGCGTAATTTGCCGGCGTCTTTGGCGCCTGCTTCGCCCTGGCAGGTTACGTAATCATCATAGGCAATCGTCTCTGCACGGATGAAGCCGCGTTGGAAATCTGTGTGAATAACACCCGCCGCTTCAGGGGCAGAGGCGCCTTGGCGCACTGTCCAAGCTCTGGCTTCCTTGGGGCCAACCGTAAAGAAAGTCAGCAAATTCAACAGACCGTAACCCGCTCTGATCATGCGGTCGAGACCTGCTTCTTCAAGGCCCAAATCACCCAAAAATTCAGCCGCATCAGCCTCGTCTAATGTGGAGATTTCAGCCTCGATAGCCGCAGAGATAATCACATGGCTGGCACCAACTGAGGCGGCGCGTTCTGCGACTGCGGCAGTGTGCGCATTGCCTGATGCGATCTCATCCTCGCCCACATTGCACACATATAA
>DBMZ01000083.1:2318-5149 GCA_002299005.1 Alphaproteobacteria bacterium UBA685
GGTCAAAAGCTGAAGATAGGGCAAGCGCGCTTCTTCATCTTGTGTGAGGCCCTCGATTGAGCGTGCCATCTTGCCATCCGCAAGGTGCGGGACAAGCTTTTCCATGAGGGCCAAATCAAAGGCGGCTTGCTTATCACCGCCGCGGACTTTCTTGGTCAGGCCAACCATGCGTTTCTCAAGGCTCTCAAGGTCGGCAAGCATCAATTCTGTCTCAACCGTCTCAGCATCGCGCACAGGGTCAACATCGCCCTCAACATGCGTGATATCTTCATCTTCAAAACAACGAAGCATATGCGCAATGGCGTCAACCTCACGGATATTGGCAAGGAATTGATTGCCAAGACCCTCACCCTTTGCCGCGCCGCGCACAAGGCCGGCAATATCAACAAATTCAAGCTGTGTGGGGATAATACTCGCTGATTGGGCAAGATTTGCTAGCGCGTCAAGACGTGTGTCTGGCACAGAGACGCGGCCGGTATTTGGCTCAATCGTGCAAAAAGGATAATTGGCTGCCTCAGCGGCGGCGGTGCGTGTGAGCGCGTTGAATAGGGTTGATTTGCCCACATTTGGCAGGCCTACGATACCGCAATTAAATCCCATTTTTATCTCCCTTAGAGGCGCGCCCTATGAGGCGCTGTCATCATTATGTCTATTATCATCTGATTGAGGGGCAGGCGCGCGCCATGCCACACGGCTCATATAGCTGGCACCATCACCTGAGGCGATAAGCTCTGCCTCGCTTGATAGCGCATCCATCATAGCCGTCAGCCATGTATCCTTATCATGGCGGCTAAAATCATTCAGCACCCATTTATGGACGTCTTCTTTGGTATGCGGGCGGCCAACGCCAATGCGGACACGCCAATAATCCTTGCCCATATGGCGGTCAATATCACGCAAGCCATTATGCCCGCCATGCCCGCCGCCTTGTTTAACGCGCAGGCGGCCCTCGCCCAAATCAATCTCATCATGAAAGACATAGATATCTTGCGGCTCAATTTTGTAAAAGCGGGCAAGCTCTGCGACAGGCAGGCCTGATTTATTCATAAAGGATTGTGGCTTGGCGGCGATGATTTTGGTCATGCCAATACGGCCCGTGGCAAGCTTGGCGCCTGCCTTGTCCTTCCAGCTGTCAAAGCTGTAATCAGCAGCCAGCCGGTCAAGCATCATAAAGCCGATATTGTGCCTATTATGCTGGTATTTGCTACCAGGATTGCCAAGCCCTACAAACAGCTTCATCGTCACCTTAGCCTTTATATAATGGTGCATTAAAAAAATAAGACGTGTCCAATATAGCTCAGACACGTCTTAGAAATCTAGCAGAACTCAAAAGAGCCTGCGGCAATAAGCAAGCGCTGATAAGGCTTACTCTTCGCTTGCCTCATCAGATGCTTCTGCTTCGTCTTCATCATCTTCATTCTTGACGCCGCCGCCTGGTGACTGAAGTGTTGCGACTGTGAAGTCTCTGTCTGTGATTGTTGGTGTCACACCTTCAGGCAATTCAATGGCGCTGATGTGGATAGAATCGCCCACTTTGATACCTTCAAGATCGATCACGATCTTCTCAGGGATATCATTTGCTGGGCAGTTCAATTCAACTTCGTGACGAACAACGTTCAAGTTACCACCGATACGAAGGCCAGGGCACTTATCTTCGTTGATAAATTCAACACCAATTGCCACAGCAATGGTTGATGTCTCGTTGACGCGCAAAAAGTCAAAGTGAAGCGCTTCATCTGATACAGGGTGGAATTGAATATCACGTGTTAGAACAGTGATTTCTTCACCGCCAACAGAGATCTTCAAAAGACGGCTAAAGATACCTGGCTCGTGAATGATCTTGCGGATCACACGTGCTTCAAGCTCAATGCCAAGAGCTGCTTGTTTGTTACCATAAATAACGGCAGGAACCATCCCTGCGCGGCGAGCCGCACGGGCGGACCCCTTACCGACCCTATCACGCTGATTAGCGCTAATAACTGTAATGTCTGACATAATAATTCTCCATATATGTGTCGCCCGCGCCTCCAGGGGTGCGCAGGTGTACGCCTTATATGGGCTTTAGGGGTAAAAGACAAGAAAAAAGGGCCCTGCCAATAGTGGCTGGACCCTTTTGAAATATAGGTTTTTAGCGTATCTCAGATAGCGCTTTAAGCAAATAGGCTTGAAACAGAGCGTTCTTGGTTCACGCGCAAGATGGCTTCACCCAATAGAGGGGCGACAGATACTTGGCGAATATTGCCTGCGACTGCGACAGCTTCGGTTGCTTGGATAGAATCGGTGATCACCAGCGAATCGAGTGGGCTATCGACCACACGGCTTACCGCGCCGCCTGATAGAACGCCGTGCGTGACATACGCGTCAACCGAAAGGGCGCCTGCCTCTATCAAAGCTTTGGCGGCGTTACAAAGCGTGCCGCCTGAATCAACGATGTCATCAACCATGATACAATGGCGGTCATTCACATCACCAATGATGTTCATCACCTCAGAGACACCTGCCTCAGGGCGGCGCTTATCGATGATCGCCAAATCAGCGTTCACACGGTTGGCCAAAGAGCGCGCACGCACAACACCGCCAACATCTGGTGAGACAATCATCAGCTTTTCTTGGTATTTGGCGAGAATGTCATCACGGAAGACAGGGGCCGCGAATAGGTTATCGGTGGGAATATCGAAGAAGCCTTGGATTTGACCCGCATGCAAATCAATTGTTAGCACACGGTCAGCACCGGCTGTGGTAATAAGATTGGCCAGAAGCTTGGCTGAGATAGGCGTTCTTGGTCCACTTTTACGGTCCTGACGCGCATAGCCATAATAAGGCAGAACCGC
>DBMZ01000131.1:0-836 GCA_002299005.1 Alphaproteobacteria bacterium UBA685
CAACTGGCTGGCAGGTGGCAGAGGCGTTTTGTGCCAGTCAATCGCGCACGCGCTGAGGTGAGAGAGAACCGGCAAGGTGGCGGTTAAATCTGCGACTTGCTGGGCGGGGGTTTGCGTGCTGGCTGGCGCGCATAAAACCAAATTGATAAACAAGTCATCGTGGCTGTCATCAAAATAGGGATAGCTGACGAGATGATAGCCATTGCTAAGCCATAATTGCGTGCGCTTGGCACGAAAGGCTTTGGGCAGAACAGAGGAGGGGCAGGCCGCTCTCAAAGCGTGCCTGTCACGGGGGGCAGGCGTCTGGCTGGCGCCAATGATGCGCCTTGTCAGGCCATTTGTGCCATCCGCGCCAATGATTAAATCAAAGGCATGCTGGGCGGTGTCTTGTGTGATAAGGCTTGTGTCTTCTTGTGTGGCGGTTATGGACTGAACGCTTGCCTCGTCAAACGAGATGCGCGGATGGGCTTTGGCGAGCTGATAAAGCCCGTTGACCAAGGCGCCGCGACCTATGGCGCCATAATCACGGCGCTGTGGGCGCTCATGGTCAATGATGCTAAGCGTGCTGTTGGTTCTAGCTGACCTGATCTCAATGGCATCAAGGCGCGTGATAGCAGGGGTAAGCGCGTCAAGCGCGCCAAGGGAGGCAAGCGCCTGATAGCCATTGGGCGCTAGTTGAAGCGCGCCTGTTAGCGCTGTTGGCGGCGGGCCAAAGATGGTGGCATGATGGCCTGCCTTGGCAACGCCGAGCGCAGCAGATAGACCGGCAATCGCACTGCCAACCACACCAATTTTAGCAACATACCCTTGGCTCATCTTAATCGCTCATATCTCAT
>DBMZ01000131.1:1072-3714 GCA_002299005.1 Alphaproteobacteria bacterium UBA685
TGATGGATGGGGGCTTAGCCCTTACCGCGCCATGGGATTAATTTGGCAATCAGCAAACGCATGAACATATCAAATGCCAAACCAAGCAGACCCATGATTAAGATGGTTACCCAAATCAACTCATAGTCTGAGACGGTTCTGGCGACATTCTCAATGAAGCCGATGCCTGTGGTACCTGCCAACATTTCAGCGGCCACCAATGTCCCCCAACAAACACCAATAGCAATACGCGCGCCTGTGAGGATTTCTGGTAGCGCATTTGGCAAAATCACATTCCGCAAAATCTGGCTGTTCGACGCACCAAGAGAGTGCGAAGCTCTGATTTTTGACAGCTGTGTGCCTGAGGCGCCTGTTCTGGCTGAGATAACCATAATCGCAAAGGCGACCATGAATAACAGGAAGATTTTACCATCATCTTGAATGCCGAAAATGGTCAAAATCAACGGTGCCCATGCCAAGGGTGGTACCGGACGATAAAGCTCAATCAACGGGTCAAAGAATGACTTGAAGAAACGCGATACGCCCATATAGATGCCAAGCGGCACACCTAGCAAGATGCCAATGCCAAGGGCAACAAGAACACGGAATAATGAATCCCAAATGTGACCATCAAGCCAAGGCACATAGCCAAGAGATACCTCGCCTTGGGCAAAGCTCAAGAGCGCGTCTTTGTATGTGGCTTGGAATGTGCCATCGATGCCATGCGTGCCATAGCCGCCAGGTAGCATATCAACCAGCCCGTCAGGGATGAGGAAATCAACCACATCCGCCAAGGCAAGCCATTTCCACCAAAGCAGGGTTGTGCCCTTATAGCCGCCGCCTGTTTCAATGTTGGGATTGGCCAATTTGCCAAAGGTCGCAACCACATCTGTTGGCTTTGGTAGCCATCTAGCTGAGCCTTGCTCTGTACAGATTGTGCGTGATTTCACAACACCTTGACCCGGCAGGAACAAAGCATCCACGACGCCAAGGCTGCCCTTGGCACCTGAGATAGATGATTCCAGATTTTCGATAGCTTCATTAATCACAACCAAGCTTGTTGCTGGGAAGATGACGCCATCATCAAGGCGGCGGAAAATACGTTCAACCGCTTTGACGTAATCATTACGCGCTTTGGCGGTTGCCTCATCAAATGAGCCGGCTTTATTGGCATCTTTCAAAGACGCGATATCTGCCTTTGTCTGCTCAATCAGAGATGTCGCAGAGGCGGGCATATTGCGGATTTTTGCGAAAGCTTGCGCAACTGCCGCCGCATCAAGTGCCACCGTATCAAACAGCACACCGCGGGCCGTTGTTGGCAGAATCGGGATCTCATCATCGGTCACCCCCCAAGGCGGCTGATCAAGCGCCTCTTGGGTTGGGACTAGATCATTATAACCAGCATCTAGGCGGACTGCGACAGAATCAAGTTGGCCTGCGACGGCCGCGATTTGTGTTGCCGCTTCTGATGATAGGTTCGCAGGATCTGAATAGATGGCCAAAAGCGACTGTGATGACGCATAGATTGACGCCAATTTCGCTTGTTCAGCAGGGGTAAATGCTGCCACGGGCAAGCGCACAGAGAGCGCGTCTAGCTGTTCTGAATTGCGGACCACCAAATCAGTTGATTTATAATAGCGTGATTTAATCGGCAGATTCGCCTTAATCGGTGATACCGCTTCATTAAGCTTGCCAATTTGACAAAGCTCATTCGCGGCTTGCGGGAAATAGGCGCGGCCCATGCCCCAAGAAAAATAGAACCACACAAGCATCAGCGCTGATAGGCCGCAAACAGCCCAATACCAGCCACCTTTTGTGCGCTCTGGATCACCAAAAACTTCGTCAGTTTCACGTGCAGCTGTCTCTTTGCGCCCGACATAGATGGACCAAATAAAGGCAATGAGTAAGCCAAGGATAAGTACGGCAGTGATATCTGCCCTATGGTAAGAAAGCCAATTAAGCACCGCTCATGATCTCCTCTTCCATGTTCCAAATCATCGTCAGGATCTCTTCGCGAACCTCACTAAAATCGGATTGTTGTTTGATCTCACGCAAGGATGTTTTCAAGCCTTGCTCTGCGAATGGTAATTGATATTCCTTATGAATACGACCGGGGCGCGGCGCCATAACGAACAGGCGCTCGCCCAGCAATAGGGCCTCTTCAACAGAGTGCGTGATGATGATAATCGTCTTGCCGGTCTCTTTCCAAAGTTCAAGAATAAGAGACTGCATCTTCTCACGCGTCAGCGCATCAAGCGCGCCAAGCGGCTCATCCATCAAGATGACATCAGGGTCATTCACAAGGCATCTGGCAAGGGCTACACGTTGCTGCATACCGCCTGATAGCTGATAGGTTGGGGTATCGCCAAAACCGGCAAGTCCAACAATATCGAGCCATTTTTCAACCAATGCGGCGCTTTTTTCCGGGGCTTCTTTTTTCATACGAAGGCCAAAATCAACATTGCGTGCCACTGGCAGCCATTCAAATAAGGCGCCTTGTTGGAACACCATCCCACGCTCAACGCCGGGCGCTTTAATCTCATTCTCGCCAAGGGTTAACTTGCCAGAGCTTTGGCTCAGGAAGCCTGCCACCACATTTAGCAAAGTTGTCTTGCCGCAACCAGATGGGCCGAGTACGGATAATAATTCCCCTTTTTTCAAGG
>DBMZ01000044.1:0-1196 GCA_002299005.1 Alphaproteobacteria bacterium UBA685
ACTTTTGCAAAGGCTAGGCAATCAACTTGCGCCGCGCCGTGTTTTTTTAATAATGCGGCCGCGCTTGTGCTTGTCTGGCCTGTGGTAAGCACATCATCAATCAATAAGATAGGCCGGCCCTTTATGTGCGCGGTGGCATGTGGCCGCAGGGCAAAAGCATCTCTTAACATTACGCGCCGCCTATCCTTGCTATGGCGGGCAAGCGGCCTTGTGGCTTTGCGGCGATAGAGGCTCATCACATCAAGCTGGGCCGATTTTTGCGTTTGCGCACAAAGATGGCGAGCAAGCTCAGCTGATTGGTTATAGCGCCGATAAAGCCGCCTTGTGAAATGCAAAGGAATAGGCATGATGAGCGTATCAGGGCGGATAAGTTCATGGAATTGCGCCTGCATCATCTGTGCCAATAGGCCGGCTAGCTCAAGGCGCGCGCCATGTTTGAAGGGCAGGATAAGCGATTTTGAAATCACATCATAGCGGCAAACCGCGCGGCTCCTATCAACAGGGCTTGGGGATTTGAGGCACGCGCCGCAGGATAAATTATCTATAGGGGCATCTGGTAATTGTGATTTTGGCAATAGTGATCTTGGTAAGGGGGCGCCGCAATAAAGGCAGATGGGCGGTGTGATAAAACAAATATCGTTCCAGCAAGCGCCACAAAGGCCTGATTTGGAAATTTCTTGACCACAGATTGGACAATGATGCGGCACTAGCCTATTTAGAAAGCGAGTGACAAATAGGTCTGTTATGGCTGTGATAGCGGGGCTATCTGCAGGGCTTTTTATCATCACAAAGCCCCTTTCATTATAAGGCCTGTTTTATGTCATAAGGCCGATAGGGCGGCATGCCATCAAAGCGTAGAGATGAAGAGATAAAGAAATGATGAAGGCACCAGATATTTTCGATAATGCGCAAATTATTCGCAACCGCAACCGCGCGGCACCTGCCTTCTCATCTGTTGATTTTCTCAAGAGATTGGCGGTTGAACGTCTGATTGACCGCCTTGATCTTATGCGTCGTGACTTTGGCGTGATTTTGGATGTCGGCGCACAAGGCGGCTATGTCGCAGAGGCGCTTGCGGCGCATGAGAAGGTCGGCCATGTGATAAGCGCAGACCCCGCCCCCGCCTTTGTGTCGCAAGCAGAACGCTTTGGGGATAGCCATTTGATGGGGGTGGAAACATTACCAGAGGATGGACC
>DBMZ01000044.1:1480-1939 GCA_002299005.1 Alphaproteobacteria bacterium UBA685
ATCAGCCCGCATGTTGCGCCAATGGCAGATATCAGAGATGTCGGCGGCTTGCTTGGCCGGGCAGGGCTTGCCTTGCCGGTGGCGGATAGTGAGGTTTTGACCGTGACCTATTCCTCGGTGTTTAAATTAATGCAAGAATTGCGCCAGATGGGTGAGGGAAATAGCCTGATTGGCAGGCGTAATGCCTTTACGCGCCGCGATGTATTCCTGCGCACAGCAGAGCTTTATCAGAGCCGCTATGGGCGCGAAGATGGCACAATCCCTGCAAGCTTTGAGCTGATACATCTAACCGCTTGGTCACCAGATGCCAGCCAGCAAAAGCCGCTTCGCCCGGGATCTGCGAAAATGTCCTTAAAGGATGTGCTCTAGGAAAGATGTGCGCTAGAGTAAATCTTGTAGCGCGGCGATAAGCGGTTTATCAGCCGCTGGCATATCATAATCACGAAGGCGTGGTGCGCG
>DBMZ01000044.1:2180-3404 GCA_002299005.1 Alphaproteobacteria bacterium UBA685
ACAACGTGAACAATCTTTTTATCCATTACGAGGCGCCTTATTCACTAGCTACGATAATCAGCGTTAATGGTGATATAGCCATGGGTGAGATCGCATGTCCAAATGCGTGCCTTGCCATTGGCAATGCCAACATCAACTTCGATATGAATCTCATCATTTTTCATATAATGGGCGATAGGTGCCTCATCATAATCATCACGGCGCTGGCCATTTGCGGTGATAGGCACGCCGCCAATGGCAATGGCAAGACGGTCTCTATCCGCCGGCTCACCAGCTTTACCAACAGCCATCACGATGCGGCCCCAATTGGCGTCCTCACCAGCAATGGCGGTCTTGACCAAAGGCGAATTGGCAACCGATAAGCCAATGCGGTGGGCAGAGGCATCATCGCGCGCGCCGGTAATATCAAGGGTGATAAATTTACTCGCCCCCTCGCCATCGCGCACAATCTGGGTGGCCAAATCAATCATCAACGCTTCGAGAGCCGCCTCAAATGCGCCAAGATCATCTGCGTCTGATAGCATGCCTGCCTTGCCAGTGGCGCATAGATAGACAGAATCGCTGGTCGAGGTATCGCTATCAACGGTGATGGCATTAAAGCTCTTTTTGGTCAGGCGTGAGAGCATGTCCGATAGCGTGTCTTTGGCAATGCCAGCGTCTGTTGCGATAAAGCCAAGCATGGTCGCCATATCGGGCGCTATCATGCCAGAGCCTTTGGCAATGCCAGAGATGTGATAGGTGACACCTTGGATGGTAACAGATTGGCTGGCGCCTTTTTCGAATGTGTCGGTGGTGCGAATGGCATTGGCCGCCTGTTGCCAGCTAGCATCGCCGATGGTGCTTTTTAAGGTCGCATAATGCGCCGTGATGCGCGCAGGGTCGAGCGGCTCACCAATCACGCCTGTTGAGGCTGTGGCGATCTCGTCTGCCGGGATATCCAAAAGGGCGGCAAGCGCATTTGTGCAGGCCGTAACCGTGTCTGTGCCAACCGCGCCTGTAAAGGCATTGGCATTGCCCGCATTGACCAAAATCGCGCGCACCTTGCCAGTATTTGCAACCGCGCGTGACGCTATGACAGGGGCAGAGGCTGTGGCGGATTTGGTAAAGACGCCAGCAAGGCTTGTGCCTTCATCGAACATCATCAAAAGCAAATCATCACGGCCCTGATATTTCATCCCCGTCTGCGTGGTGGCAAGCGACACCCCCTCAATAGAGGCAAGGGCC
>DBMZ01000040.1 GCA_002299005.1 Alphaproteobacteria bacterium UBA685
TATATGCCGATGGTGCCTGAAGCGGCTGTTGCGATGCTTGCTTGTGCCAGAATTGGCGCGGTTCATTCTGTTGTCTTTGGGGGCTTCTCACCAGACGCGCTTGCAGGGCGCATTCAAGATTGTGAATCAACCATTCTGATTACCGCTGATGAAGGCCTGCGCGGTGGCAAAGCTGTGCCTCTCAAAGCCAATGCAGATGCCGCGCTTGCCTCTTGCCCTGATTGCACAAGCTGTGTGGTCGTCAAGCGCACAGGCGGCGCGATTGAGATGAGCGACGGGCGCGATATTTGGTATCATGAAGCAATGGCTGATGCCTCTGCTGATTGCCCTGCCGAGGAAATGAACGCAGAAGACCCGCTCTTCATCCTTTATACCTCAGGCTCAACAGGCCAGCCAAAAGGCGTGCTTCACACAACAGGCGGCTATATGGTCTATGCCTCAATGACGCATAAGTATGTCTTTGATTATCATGATGGCGATGTCTATTGGTGTACCGCCGATGTCGGCTGGGTGACAGGCCATAGCTATATTCTTTATGGCCCGCTTGCCAATGGGGCGCAGACTTTGATGTTTGAAGGTGTGCCAACCTATCCAGATATTTCGCGTTTCTGGCAGGTGATTGAAAAGCATAAGGTAAATATTTTCTATACCGCGCCAACGGCCATTCGTGCCTTGATGCGTGAAGGTGCAGAGCCTGTTAAAAAGCATGACAGGTCTTCCCTGCGCCTGCTTGGTTCGGTCGGTGAGCCGATTAATCCAGAAGCATGGATGTGGTATCATGAGGTTGTTGGCGACAGCAAATGCCCGATTGTTGATACATGGTGGCAGACCGAAACAGGCGGCATCTTGATCACGCCTTTGCCTGGTGCAACCACCACAAAGCCTGGCTCTGCGACAAGACCATTTTTCGGCGTTCAACCTGTTTTGGTTGATAATGACAATAACATTGTCGAAGGCGCCGCAGAGGGTAGCTTGTGCATTAATGCCTCATGGCCAGGCCAAATGCGCTCAGTCTATGGCGATCACCAGCGTTTCATTGATACCTATTTCTCAACCTTTGAGGGCCGCTATTTCACAGGTGATGGCGCGCGTCGTGATGAAGATGGCTATTATTGGATCACAGGGCGTGTGGATGATGTGATTAACGTCTCTGGTCACCGCATGGGCACAGCCGAGGTTGAATCTGCTCTTGTGGCTCATCCAAAAGTCGCAGAAGCGGCGGTTGTTGGCTATCCGCATGATATTAAAGGTCAAGGCATCTATGCCTATGTGACTTTGAATGCAGGTGAGGCAACGTCGGATGAATTGCTCGCAGAATTGCGTCAATGGGTCAGAAAGGAAATCGGCCCGATTGCGACGCCTGATTTACTTCAATGGGCCCCCGGTCTGCCAAAAACACGCTCTGGTAAAATCATGCGCCGTATTTTGCGCAAGATTGCCGCGAATGAGCATTCAGAATTGGGGGATACGTCAACTTTGGCAGACCCGTCAGTGGTTGATGATTTGATTGAAAACCGCGCTAATCGCTAGGGCTTTTCTTACACACAAAAAAGAGACCCTGTAGCCCCAAATAAAAATGGGGCTGCGGGGTATTTTATGCCAAGGCCATATCATCTTCCGCAATACCTAACTCAACCGCACGGCATACAGCATGCGTTCTGTTCCGTGCGCCCAATTTGGCACGCAAAGATTTCAAATGATGCTTAATCGTGACCTCAGATAGACCATGAACTCTGGCTATCTCTTTGTTGGATTGGCCAGCCAGCAAACCATTTAACACATCACGCTCTCGCCCAGTTAGATAGCTGCTTGCTTTGTGTTTAATGGTATCATTGCGCGCCATCATCTCGACAGGCACATAGGTTTCCCCTGCGGCCAGCACACGAAGCGCCGCCAACATAGACGCCGTGCCAAGGCTGTAGGGCAAATAGCCAGACGCACCACGCTGCAACATATCTTGTATTTCAGCGGTTGGACGCAACGGGCCGATAAGCGCTATCGGCACCTCTGAGGGTATTTGCGGCCTTATCGTATCAAGCCCTGCCAACCCCTCCATATCAGACAGCTCTAAATCAAGACCTATCACCGATAAGGCCGTTGCTTGCGCTGCCAATTGGATGGTTTCACGCAAAGTGCCTGCTGTTAACAAGGTCATATCAGGCTCATTTTCCGCCATATGCTCACGAATAAAATCACGTACTAGTGAATTTCCATAACCAAGTAAGATTTTCATTTTGGACTCCCTTCATTAATGAAAAGTAAATATCATGCACAAAATATGCATGCCATGAGTGATATTTTACTCAGTTATAAAACCATAGAAAGATATCATAGGTTTCATGCAACCGCACATGCTGTTACTTAAAAGTGTTATCCGATTGGGCTAGCTGTTAATACTTTAGGGCTAGGCCAATAAAGATGGCATGGCTATCACCTTGATAGCGTGGATTATCAGAACGTCGCATAGACTGTGAGAGTCTAACAAAGGGGATCATGCGTTTCTGTTCACCAAAAGCCTTTGATATTCGTAAGAAGTGACGCTTTTCAACGATTCGATGAGGTTCTGTCAAAAAAGGCAGTGTTTTGGACACACGATGTCGTGACCTTTCATAATGCCAGCCCATCACCAAATCAAGCAATTATCCCCGCCGCCCGCGCGGCTTTGCCCCCTCTGATATTCAGCCGTAATCGCACCCTTTTTCAGCCGATATTGATGACCCGCATTCATCCAAAAGCTCTGTGACTTACCCCACGATAGCGCGCCTGTCCCGCGACTATCTAGGAATTGATTCTGCGCCTGATCGAGCGC
>DBMZ01000021.1:0-1186 GCA_002299005.1 Alphaproteobacteria bacterium UBA685
TTGCAAAGCACCTGTCTCAAGCCCCCCCAACGCCTCAATGGCAGGCGCATTGAACCTGTCATCTTCGGAGAACAGCACATCAAAGGCGATCGCCGCTGGTTCTTGAATGCCAATATTCTGGAGCAAAATCGCCATATATTGGCGCGGCCAAGGCCATTGACCATAGCGCGCAAGTGACGCCTCATCAATATCGACAAAGACCATTTGCTTGGCCAGTTCAGGCTCTTTATCAAACGGTGCAAGCTGGGTGTAGATATCAAGTGAGAGATCGCGGCTGGCAGTGCGCATGCCAAACAGATCCGCAAAGATCACAAACCCGATCACAAAGGGCAGCAGGCTAGCAATGCCCAAGGCTTTGAGGAAGGTGAGGAGGCGGGCCTTGAACAACATCTTAGCCAAACGCATCGCCGGCAGAGAAAATAGGCAAATAAAGCGCGACAACCATCGCCCCGATCATCGCCCCGACAAACACAATCATCAATGGCTCGATAACAGTTGATAGGCCGTCAACCACGGCTGAAAATTCTTCTTCATAATATTTGGCGATAGATTCAAGCATCTCATCCATATTACCCGTACGCTCACCTACCGCCATCAGCTGTGAGAGGTCGATCGGGAAGACTTTCTCCTCGGCAAATAGCTTAGATAGTGGCGCGCCTGTGACAATGCGGGCTTGAACTCTGCCCATGGCCTCGATGAATAGGACATTGCCAGAGACGGTCGAGCAGACCTTCAAAGCCTCGACAATCGTCACACCAGCCGCAAGCAGATTGGCCAATAGCAAAGACATGCGCGCTATCGTAGATTTGGTGATAATATCACCGATCAAAGGCAGACGCAGAGCTATAAAGCTCTTTATCTTTTTGAATGGATAGACATATTTCGTGAGAAATTTATTGGCAAGGAAGATAAACATAGTCGTGGCAAAGACGCGGCTGACATTCTCGCCTTTTTGAATCCATTCAGACGCATCGACAATCGCTTGCGTTGGTGCTGGCAATTCAGCCCCAAGGCCCTCAAACATTTCTTGGAATGTTGGCACGACGCTGGTCAACATAAAGTAAGAAATCGTGACAGTGATCACTACCAGAGTAATCGGATAGAACAAAGCCGACTTGATACCAGCCTTAATCGTCTGCTGTTTTTCAAGCATCTCTGTCAGCCTGTCCAAGAAGGTATCAAGGCG
>DBMZ01000021.1:1517-4580 GCA_002299005.1 Alphaproteobacteria bacterium UBA685
GCGCGCATCATGGTTGAGATTTTCTTGGTAAAAATAAGAATTTCCTTGGCAGGAATAGAACCAAAGGGCCCCCATGTTAGTTCAATATCAAGGGCTGATTTTTGCTTTGGTTTAATCTCTTTTAAAAGAACCTCGCGAAAGCCATCTTCACGCAATTGCTTTTTTGCCTGCACAAGGCCCGCAACTTCAATCTCACCTTTGACCTTTTTGCCCTTTTTCTTGCCCTTATAAGCAAATTTTTTAAGTTGCTCTGCCATTACCTACCCGTGCTCTATAATACCAAGATGCGCGCATATTCAGCGATTGAGAAGACGCCATCCTTGACGAAATCACGAGCAATTTCCTGCATGGTGCGGAAGCCATCATGACGGGCGGCTTCAAGCAATTCAGGCGCAAGCGCTTGCTTCAAAATCGCTTCTTCAAGCTCAGGATTAATGCGCATCACCTCATAAACACCGCGTCTGCCCTTATAGCCAGAGCCGCCACATTTATCACAGCCAACACCAATTTTTGGCTCAATATGCGGAATTTCCTCGTCTGTGAAGCCAATCTTTTTAAGCGATTCAGGCGTCGCTTGCGGGTCTGGGGCGAGACAGTTTTGACAGTTCGGACGCCCCAATCTTTGTGCCATAATCAAGCTTGTGGCAGCCGCAATCATGAAAGGCGGCACGCCCATATTCATCAAGCGCGTAATGGTGGAAATCGCATCATTTGTGTGCAAGGTCGATAATAGCAAGTGACCGGTAAGCGCCGCTTTCACAGCGATTTCAACCGTCTCTTGGTCACGTATCTCACCAACAAGGATAATCTCTGGATCTTGGCGCAAAAACGCGCGCAAAATAGAATTAAAGGTGAAGCCGATTTTCTCATTTGCTTGTGTTTGGGCAACACCTTCCAAATAATATTCCACCGGATCCTCGGCGGTCATAATATTGGTTTCAGGCTCATTAATATGCTGCAAACAGCCATAGAGCGTGGTCGTCTTACCAGAGCCTGTCGGGCCTGTTACCAGCACCATCCCTTGCGGGGCGGTAATCGCATCAACAATCTTATTATAATTCTCGTCCGTGAGGCCAATTTTGCTCAAAGAAAGTGACGGGTCACCCTTCAAAATACGCATAACGATGCGCTCGCCATATTTGCCCGGCAAAACATTAAAGCGGAAATCAATATCTTCACCGCCATAATTGATGGTGATCCCCCCATCTTGTGGCAGACGTTTTTCCGAAATATCGCAATCAGCGAGGATCTTAAAGCGCGTGATAACGCCTAAGAAATGTTTAAACACATATTCAGAATATTCATGGCGAATACCAAGCCTGCCATCGATGCGAAAACGGATGCGGGCGATATCGCGAAAGGGCTCAATATGAATATCAGAGGTGCCAGTATCAATCGCCGAATGCATAATATGATCGCAGAATTCAGGCACAAGGGAATCATCATCAATCGGGAATTTTGACCGCCGTTTGGCAGAGATAACTTCTGCCTCAGCCTTTTGCTTTTTTTCCGCCGCATCAAGGACAGCCTTAATACGTTCATGCGCTCTGAGATTTTCAAAATTGGTCAGGGTAACAAGCTGAAACTCAATATTAAAATTAGAGAGGTTCTTTAACTGCCCCGCCAAAGACGCCGTGGTTGGGTCGACAATCGCAACACGCAAAAATCGGGCTTCCACCTCATAGGGCATCGCCATTTGCTCATCGATGAATTTCTTGGGGATAAGCGGCAATGCGCGCACATCAACTTGCTTAGGCTCTAGCGTCGTGCGGCGCAGTGCATAGGCTCTTGAGATGACCGTATGGACCAGCTCCTCATCTACGCCGTCATTTCTGATAAGATGAACAAGCACATCGCTTGGCGCCGGCATTTTGCCTCTTGCTTCGGTAAGCATGGCAGTATCGACGCGGTTGGCGGCTTGTAAGACGCGGATAACCTTGTCTGCGACTTCATTCTCATAGATTGCCATAAGGGGCTATCCTAACCTTCTAAATTAGCTTGTTGCTGTACTTGAGGCTCTGGGATACGGAATTCCTGCTCAGATATGTAATCAAGCGGCAATTGTTGAATTTGCCCGTCATCTGAGACCAAAATAACAGCGCTTGGCGTGATTTTAACAATCTGGTCAACGCCATTGCCAATCATGTCGCCTTCTTTGACTTGAATAAGCTGTTGAGATGATTTTTGCAGGTCAAACAGCTCGTTATCATCAAGCACCCTATCAATCGCATCTGGCGAGACGCGCAACATGGCAGATGATAAAAATGTATCAAGCGGCTCATAGCCCGGATATTCAAGAACGGTATAGCAATCTGAGACAATGCCGTTTGAATATTGCAGCAATAATTCGCAATAATTTTCCGCATGCGCCACTGAATGCAATGGGCCGATATCAAGGTCGATGCCAATTGATGTATTTCGCAAAATAAAGTGACCGCCGATAAAGGCTTCGATATTTGATTTCAGATTAATAGCGGCTTGGCGTGCTGTGGCTGAATTATCGAAACTGCCAAGGCGCAGATAAGGGATTTCAGGGCGTGATCCTGCGACCACATCTTGATTGCTTTCTTCAAAGATTTGGCCGCGCGCGCTGCCTTCTGTGACAGCCAAAGCGGCGACACGGTACAGATCAGCGCTGAGCGCACGCTTTTTTGATGCGCCTAGCAAATCTTTGCCAACCTTAGCCGCGCCCATTGTCTGACCATTTGGTTCTGGCAAGATTAAGCCATCACTTGCTTGGTCAGCGGCACGGTTAATACCACGTGAGAAAGGGTCATCTAAATCAAGCACTTCAGGCGCCTTAAGCGATGTTTCTTGCGCGCTCGCAGGCAGAATGCCTAGCAATAGAACGGCCGATAAACACGCCGTTTTAAGGGCTCTTATTGTGCGATGCGCTTGGCCGCTAGATGGCAAGCTGTTTGACTGTGATCTTAGATGTTTCATCATGATATACAACTCTCCGCGCACAAGCCTAAGTACTTACTAATATAATAAAGCAAGATGGCTTGGAATGGTAAGGTTTTTTTGCATCATACGCATGAGCGCTACTTGTTGGCATTGTCT
>DBMZ01000020.1 GCA_002299005.1 Alphaproteobacteria bacterium UBA685
CGATCTATGGCACAGTCTTAGCAGAAATGCGCCTTGACCAAGCCCATGGCCATGCCAGCAATTTTGTCACCCTTGCCCATGATTGCCTCAAAGAGGCGGGCCTTGGCTTTGCCGATATCAGCCATGTGGCGGCGGGTATTGGGCCGGGGTCTTTTACGGGGCGCCATATGAAAGTCTTTATGCGCGATTTCCCATTGTTCATTGGCGACAAAATGATCATCTGATTGCGAGCGTGGGATGCGTGATAGGCGGTAATTGGCAATCACCACTTTTTCTTCCCATGCGGTTGAGCCGCGTGCGATCGATTCGCGCAAAGCCCGCTCTTCTAGCCAGCATCTGGTGCGCAATAATTCATCAAATTCATCGCCGCTCACATTTGAGACACGAAAGCCGCGCTGGTCAATACGCTCAACAAAATGATCTGAGGTCAAAAGGCTCAAAGCTTCGCGAATAGGGCTTGTGCCGACATTGTAATCTTGGCGCAATGTTTCGATTTTCAACTTCGCACCAGGCGCAAGACGACCCGAGATAATATCTAGTTTCATCTGCGCATAAGCGCGGCTGGTCATAGAGGTCACATTAGGCGCCGTGCTCCCGCCATTATCACCTGTTTTAGCGTCAATATCTGCGAGGATATTTTCCTTATCATTATCGCGCATATCGTGGTCTCCGAGTATCTTTGCCAGCTCATTTTATAGCTGGTCTATCAAGGTTAGCACATAAGAGCGACGCTTAGAAAGGCGCGTCTTCAATTTTACGGTTTTTTATCTTATGTAGATTTTTTATTAAAAAGATAAAATATATCGGTTTTTATTGTGTTTCAGGGTAAGACAGATTATTGTCTAACAAACAACTATTGGGTGGTGACACATTATGAGATTGCTAAGCTTTAAGGCACAAGATGGTGCCCGTATTGGGTTTGTTTCAGGTGATAAAATTATCGACCTGTCAGCCGTAGATGCCAACGCGCCGCGTGATATCCAAAGCGTTATCGAAAACGGGTCTATGGCATCATTGCAAGCCATTGCTGATAGAGCCAGCGACGCAGAGATGCTGAATTATGATGATTTGCAATTTAACATTCCTATTTCATCACCTGGCAAGATTCTGTGCCTTGGCTTGAATTACATGGAACATGTGAATGAAGGCATTTTCGAAAAGCAGCCATTCCCAACGATTTTCATGCGCACCAAAAGCTCTATGGTCGCGCATAATGAGGCGCTTATCCGCCCGATGAAATCTGAAACCCTCGATTATGAAGCTGAACTGGCTTTGATTATCGGCAAGACGTCACGCCACCTAACAGCTGAGAATGCGCTTGAGGCTGTGGCAGGGTATTCTTGTGCGAATGATGGCTCTGTGCGCGAATATCAGCGTCATACCATCCAATGGACGATGGGTAAGAACTTTGACAAAACAGGCCCGCTCGGCCCTGTCTTTGTGACGGCTGATGAATTGCCTGATGGGGCAAAGGGGCTTGATATTGCGTGCCGCCTTAATGGTCAGACCGTACAATCTAGCAACACTGATATGATGATGTTCCCTGTGATTGAAACCTTGGTTTATATCACCGAAGGGCTAACGCTTGAGCCTGGCGATATTATTTTGATGGGCACACCATCTGGTGTTGGCCACGCAAGAAAGCCGCCTTTATGGATGCGTGATGGTGATGTGGTTGAGGTCGAGATCGAAAATGTCGGCCTGCTTCGTAACGTCATTAAAGACGAGGCCAAAGCTTAAGGCCAAAGCGTAAGGCCCAGCTGGCGTTCTTACCATTTACTAACAATTTAAAAGCCTCTTAGTACGCTGTGCTGAGAGGCTTTTTTGTGCCTTAATGCAGGCGCAGATCCTGTGCTTCTAGGGCGGATTTGGCCTCTTGAAGGGCGGTGATAATCGCCTCTTTTTGGCGCGCAAATCGATAGGTCGGCACAGGGATAGAGATGGCATAGAGATGGTCTGCCTCGTCCGCAAAGCCGATGCCAAGGGCCGATATACCATCTGTCTGCTCATCAATATCAAAGCCATAGCCATTATGACGAATGGCGGTAATCTCTTTCATAAATTGGCCCATGCGCCGAATGCCGCGCCCTGATTGGCGCAATTCTTGCAAGGCAATGCGCTCAATATCCTCATCACGCATCATCGCCAAACAGGCCTTGCCATTGGCCGTGGATGTCATGGGAAAGGTCTCGCCAATCGTGGCAACCGCGCGCAGGCGGTGAGAGCCAATAATCTGGTCAATAAATACCATATGGTCATTGCGGAAATAGGCAAGGTCAACCGTCTCGTTTGTTTCATGCGAGAGCGCGGTAAGGATAGGGCGGATTTTTTCGGTGATATCAAGCCTGCTTGCCGCGGCCATCGCCTGAATGGTGCTGCCAAGCCGCAAGCCGCCACTTTGTGAGCCTGCTGAAACCAGCCCCTCAGCTATTAGCGCGTTCACGATGCGTTGAACGGTTGAACGTGCCAGCGACGTGCGCTCGGCGATTTGGCCAAGAGAGAGGCCGTTATTATCATCTGTCAGCACACGCAAAATAGCCGCCGCCCGCGCGATAACTTGAATGCCGTTTGCCTGTTTAGACTGGCTGTCGTCCATGGGTTAAATATCTCCGTCTTTGCCCTTGACCATATAGCAATACATACGTACCGTATCACAGTACAGCAAAAAGATAATAATAATGCCGCTGTCGCACGAATAGGGAAGCTCTATGCTGGCAGGTGCGGCTAGCCTATTGGCGGCACCAGCGATAAATACAATATTTCCTTATTCTCACTACGACGTCATGTTGTGAGTAACACTAAAACGAAGAGTTAAGATTATGAAATTGAAAGCAATATTAATCGGACTGGCTGTTCTGTTTAAATACGCAAAAGTGCGTTCCCCTGAATTTCGCAAGCGCATCGAGGGTAAGAATCTGAAAGTGCAGATCAAAACCCAAGATGGCAAAAAAGGCCGTCTTTATATCTTCAAAGATGGGGCTGTTAGCTCTAAGGGCGGTGTGCATGATGACGCTGATTACGCGCTTGTTTTTAAGACAGAAAAAATTGCCGCAAAGTTGCTGACGCCACCGATTAACCAGCTAGAGCAAATCGAAGCGATTAAGAATTTCCTATTTCATCCAGAAGGTGATGATGCGGATGGGACTTGGTTTGCGCAAACTGTCATGGCCGCCACAGCCGCTGATTGGCGCGATGGCACAAAGATGGGTGATGGTGTCACGCGCTATGTGACTGTGACCAATGGCGGGCCGCTGTTTGTGTTTGTCAAAGATGGTAAGATCTTGCGCACAACGCCGATTGAATTTGATGATAAGGATGCCAAAGGCTTTACGATTAAAGCGCGGGGGAAGGAATTTACACCGCCGCGCAAAACATCCCTTAGCCCGCATGCGATGAATTGGAAATCAATGGTCTATGCGCCAAACCGCATTATGACGCCGATGAAGCGTGTTGATTTTGATCCCAATGGCGAACGTAATATCCAAAATCGTGGTGATTCAGGCTATGAGCCGATTAGCTGGGATGAGGCGTTTGATATTGTCGCTGGCGAGATTAAACGGATGAAAAAGCAATATGGCCAAGGGGCGATTGCGCACTCTAACGGCTCGCACCATAATTGGGGCAATATTGGCTATTATCTGAGCGCAAAAATCCGCTTTATGAATGCGATTGGCACAACCGAAGTGCATCATAATCCCGATAGCTGGGAAGGCTGGTATTGGGGCGCAACGCACCATTGGGGCAACAGCCTGCGCGTCGGTGGTGGTGAGCCTTTTGGCACGGTTGAAGATTGCATGAAAAATGCTGAGATGGTTGTCTTTTGGTCATCAAATCCAGAAGCCACAAACGGTATTTATTCAGGGCTCGAAGGCTCTATTCGCCGGCAATGGCTGAAAGAGTTGGATATTCCTTTTGTCCATATCGACCCGCATTATAATGACACAGCCCAGATGCTTGGCGGCAAATGGATTTCGCCGCGCCCAACAACCTCACCTGCGATTGCGCTGGCGATCGCGTATGTTTGGATGACAGAAGGCCTGTATGATAAGGACTATGTCGCCACCCATACGCATGGGTTTGATGCCTGGCAAGCCTATGTTTTGGGCGATGAGGATGGCACGCCAAAAACCCCTGAATGGCAAGAAGCTGAGACAGGTGTGCCTGCCAAAGATATCAGAGCCTTGGCGCGTCAATGGGGTAGCAAGAAAACCTATTTGGCTGTCGGTGGTATGGGCAATACGTTTGGCGGTGCGGCCAGAAACCCAACGGGCAATCAATGGCCACGTATGATGGTTTGCCTGATGGCGATGCAGGGGCTTGGTAAGCCTGGCATTAATATGGGCAATATGCAGATGGGTGTGCCGCATGATTTTGGCTTTTATTTCCCGGGCTATGCCGATGGTGGCATGTCGGGCGATTTGAACCATACAGGCCTTGCGGTTAGCCTTTATCAGCGCATGCCGCAATTAGCCTCTATCAACCCGTCAACACAGAAAATTCCGCGCCTGAAATTGCCTGATGCGATCATTGATGGTCATGCTGAAGGCTATCTGTGGGATGCGATGCGCATTGAGGGGCAGTTCAAGAAATTCTCTTATCCTGCGCCAGGGCACTCTCCTGTTCATATGCTCTATCGCTATGG
>DBMZ01000053.1 GCA_002299005.1 Alphaproteobacteria bacterium UBA685
GCCAAAAACTCACCTTTTGCCCAGTCACCCATGATTTGGAAACCAGCTTCGCCATTCATAACCATAGCTGTAGCAAGGTTCCAATCACGACCTGAGAAATCAGAATCGACATAGCCGCGCATTTTGCGCATTTGATCAAATACAGCCACCATAGTGCTTGATTTTAGCGTGGCCATATCCAATTCGACAAACGCCTTTTGGAAGAATTCCGGGCCACCAATACCAAGCGCGACAGCTTCGAAGACCGTGGCATCTTGCCATGCTTGGCCACCATGGGCCAGAGGCGTAATGCCAGCCGCCGCTAGCTTATCTGCGGCTGCGTTAAATTCGTCCCACGTGGCAGGCATCGCAAGACCGTTTTTAGCTAGGACATCGGCATTTGCCCAAATCCAGTCAATTCTGTGAACGTTCACAGGCGCGGCACACCATGAGCCTTCGCATTTCATATGCCCAGCAATATTCGCAGGCAATACATCTTCCCAACCATTTGCCTCAGCAACAGCTGAGATATCGGCAAGCACGCCTTCTTCATACCATTCTTGAATTGACGGGCCTTTTAGCTGAACAGCTGTTGGCGCATTGCCAGATAGAACACGCGCGCGCAGGGCGGTCATCGCGGCATCACCGCCACCACCAGCAACAGGCATATCTGTCCAGCTGCCGCCGCGTGAAGCGAATTCCTGTTGCAATACGGCAACTGATTTGGCTTCACCACCAGATGTCCACCAGTGCAATACCTCGGCTTGAGGCTCAGCATGAGCAGAGCCGGCGGCCATTAACGTTAAAGCAGCAGATGCTGCAACCATCATAAAGTGTTTCATTTGAATTCCTCCCTAAATGAATCAAATCGGGTTAATTTTTCAGTAGCGAGTCTCAGAAGCGTCAACAATATACAAAAGGCCATTTGCGCACGCCGCCCTGTAATTAATGCACGCGGCTATTACCATTTGTTACTTTTCATCTAGGCCTTTTCCACGAAGTGATATATCCGGATTATAGGAAGAGTTTCTAAAGACGCCTTCATAATCATTAGGTCATAATTAAATCATCATGACCGCATCACCTGCAAAAATGGTTCCCTGAATAGGCGAAATGACTAAAAAAAGGCCAAAAAATAGGATGGCACAATAAAATGGCAGTCCCAAAATTACTTATCGTCGATGATGATAGTGAAATGCGCGAGATGATGGCCGCGTTTTTGCGACGTAGCGGTTTCATGGCCTATATCGCCGCCACGGGGGATGAAATCAAAGAGCTGTTGGCGCAAAACCGCATTGATTTGATTTTGCTTGATGTGATGCTGGAATATGAAAGCGGTCTAGAGATTTGTAAAAATATAAGGGCTGAACAAGATGTGCCTATTATATTGGTCTCTGCCCTCTCAGCCGACCATCAGCGCATGTCTGGCTACGTGGTGGGGGCAGATGATTATATCGCAAAGCCTTTTAACCCTGAATTGCTACTTGCCAGAGTAAAGGCTGTGTTAAGGCGTGTACAACGCACCCCTTCTTTAACCTATCGCCGCAATATTGCCTCTTATGAATTTGAAGGCTGGCATTATGATGGCAAAACTGATGAGGTGTTTAACCCAAAAGGCGTGCAAGTCTATCTTTCGCAAAGAGAAACCAAGCTTTTGAAGGTGCTGCTAGCAAATCCTCATATCGCGCTTACAAGAGATGAAATTATAGATGCGATGGACAAAGAGCGTTCGCGCACAGACCAACAGGCGCCCATTGGTAAGGCTTTGGATGTGCTAGTTGGCAGGCTTCGCAATAAGATTGAAGATAACCCGAAAAGCCCGCAAATGTTAAAAACAGAGCGAAGTATTGGGTATGTTTTTGCGGTAAATGTGAAACAACAAGACAGGTAGCTGGATGTCTTTAAGCCTTCGTACATATGCGACTATTTGGATTTTAGGTGCGGCCTTATCTGGCGGTCTATCGGTGTTTACGTGGATGCAGTCAAATGCCCAATGGCATGCCCATCTAGACAGAGCCTATAATGCAGGCATTGCGATTCATGATTATATGAAAGGTCATGACGTCTTACCAGATACATTTAAGACAAGCACGCTCCCCGGTAATTTAAGTCGCATGGCAGATGCAAATCTATGGCGCAAATTGCCGGAGATATCATCATCTGACTACATTTCCCGATTTGTGTTTGATGACACGACCAAGACTGACGCTCTTTATGAGACATGGCGGCTTGCGATTGTATCAGACGCGCTTTCTTATGGCAAAGAGACTGTGGCGCTTAATGAGGCGGTGCCAAATGCGCAAAAATTAGGCCAGCTTGTGCGGCTAATGGCTAATTACTGCTCTGTTAATAGCCTTTATATCAAATATGCCAATAATCTGTGGGTGCGCTTTGACGGTGAGGGGGTATGGGGTTGTGCGGGTCAACCCATTGATTGGCGGTTAGGCGCCATCGCCCTGATGATCGCCTCTATCCTCAGCCTTTTTGCCTTTAGCGCACATATCACGGGCCATTTTAGCGCCTTTACGCATATACTCTCTCAACGTCATCATAGCCGAGGCGTCTCGCCCTATAAAAAGACCGGACCTACAGAGGTGGCATTACTGGCAGACGCGCTAAACTCCCATATTGAACAAGAGCGCGCATCTCTAGAAAAAAGAGCTATGTTTTTGTCAGGTGTCAGTCATGATTTAGGCACCCCTGCGACAAGGTTGTTATTGCGGTCTGAATTTATCACAGACCCAAATTTGCGGCATAAGATTGAAGCGGATATCAGCCAGATGACTGATATGATTGAATCAGTGCTTGCCTATACACAAACAGAGATGAATGTAGAGGAAGCGCGCCGCCTGTCTCTATCATCGCTCGTTCAGGCGATTGTCGATGATTATATCGATATTGATAAGCCTGTGCAGTTGTTATCGCCAGATAGCGCACAACAGAGAGTGCATGATATTTTCTTTCATAAAAAGACCACGGCCTCTCAAGAAACAAGAGGGGATGATGAGAAATTTGTCCCGATGGTTATCTATGGCCAGCCGCTTTCTTTGCAACGTGCTATCACGAATTTGATTGATAATGCGCTGAAATATGGTCGTCGCGCCTCTGTCAGTTTGCGCGCAAATGAGAGGTTTGCGCATATTATTATTGATGATGATGGACTGGATTTATCAGCCGAAAGACTGGCGGAATTAACGCAACCTTTCAAGCGTGGCCAAAACGCCTCTAACACCAAAGGCAAGGGTATAGGTCTTGCCATAACAGCCACGATTGCCGAACAGCATGGCGGTGATTTAACCTTTGAGCAAACATCAGGTGGCCTGCGAGCGATATTAACCATAGCGCGTGCCTAAAGGGTCAAAAGAGACAATATTTGATTAAACTCTAAATTAGTAATATAAAGATTCAGCATTGTTCGATTTGTTTTTTAGGAGTGTAAAAATGAAACATATTCTTGTGGCAGGTGTTGCGGTCCTATTTATGGCATCTACTGCCAATGCTTTGACATTGAAGTCAGGGCAAGTTCTAGGCGCTGATGGCGGTGTTTACGATGGTGCAAGTCCTGAAAAACAGCAGGCCTTGATTGCACAGGCACAAAATGGCGGTGAAATTGCGGGCGTAACAGGCGCAAGCGTATTTGTGGTTGTTGGTGAGACCATCACTTATGTTCCTGTGAATGATATCAAAAATAAGAGAAGCGAAACTGTGCGCCAAATTGTGGGCGATGAGGTTATTCAAAACGTCACGGGTGTTGAAAACCTAACATTTAAAGATGTAGAAAATGCACAAATGTTGGCAGAGCAAACAGGTGTTGATGTTGAAGACCTCGTGTCAGGTGACGCCCTTGAGGGTCTTGACCCAGAAGTGATTGCGGAAATCGCAAAAGTGTCAGACGAATCTGGTATTGATTTTGACAATTTGATAGCGGTTAATTCCATTATTTCAGAATTGCCAGAAGACCAATTCAATCAAATCACCGAAGAGCTAGGTGCTTTGATCGAAGAAGGTTTTGCGGATGAGATTAATGAGACGCTAAACGAGCTATCAGAGATAACAGGTGGTTTGGAAAATCTGTTCAAATATGGGTCTCTAGAAGAGTGCCAAGCAGGTGGCGGCCAGAATTGTGAGGCGACAGCCGCAGCAATTGAAGGTTCATCATAAACAAAATAAAGATTATAAAAGGGCTGCTTTTAAGCGGCCCTTTTTTTATGACAGCCCTCAGATAGACACAATAACAGGCAGCAGGCTAATGACCAAAAGGGCGGCCATGCTGTAATTAAAGCGTCTTCTAGCCCTGTCATTTTTCAATAGATTGCCAATCATTTGCCCGGCTATTGCCCAAGCAATGGTGCTACCTAGCGTGGTTGCGGCAAAGATAATCATGATAATGGTTAAATCAAACGTCGGCGTCGCAGAGGCGCCTGTATAGGCGGTGATGGTCGAGATAGTCACTGTCACACCTTTTGGGTTGACCCATTGAAAGGCAAAGGCGGCTGAAAAAGACAGAGGCTTGCTCGATTTTGCATCTTCAATAGGGCCTGCGCGTGCGATTTTCCAGCCCAAATACACCAAAAAGCCAATCGATAGCAGGCGCAGCACGCTATCTAATTCGGGCAGGGCGATAAACAGCTGAGATAGGCCAAGGCCAGCTGAGAATATCAGCAGTAAAAAGCCAGCATTAATGCCAGCAATGTGCGGGATTGTGCCTTTGAAGCCATAATTCACGCCAGAGGCTGCGAGCATTAAATTATTCGGGCCGGGTGTGAAGGCTGCCACTGTTGAAAAAAGTGCCAGTGAAATGATTGTTGCATTATCCATGCGTGCGTTCCTATGAGCGCTTGGCGCTCGTCAACATCCCTTAGGGGTGTTAGCGGTAAATGAGGGCGTTATTCGTCACTGGTGAGTGATTTAATGGTCTCACCTGTCTCTTGAAGAAGACCCATGCCACCATTAAATAGCGCTTTGCCTGTTTCCTTGGTATCGCCAAGCAGATTGCCAGCAAAAGTCTTTGTATCATCAAGGAAATTCAATGCAGAAGAATTGTCAGGAACTAATTTTGCCCAAAAGCTCTTTGTTTCTTCTGCCTGTGCGGCAACAGGTATTGTGAGTGCGATAAGCGCGATAGCTAGCCAATTTTTCATAATAAACCCCCGTCTTTTTGATAGTCGTATCTCAAGATGTTCATTATTTCAAACTTAATCAATCACTGTTTTGATAAGGCACGCCATTCGTGCGTCCCATAATTCATCACAAATGCTTGTGACAATAGCACGCTCTGCGCGCATCGTTTGCAGGCGATAAAATGTCTTACCAGAGGCAAATAAATGCGGCTGTATCTCAAGCGTTATCTTATCGAATAGGTCAGGATATTGCTCTTGGAAGTTAATTTGTGCCGCTTTTGCAGAGGCTTCTTGCGAGAAAGACCCTAGTTGCGCAAAGAACAATCCTTGTTTATCTGCTTTATTAGCTGGTTTTTCTTTTGGCGTGATATCCTTGGTCACAGGGCGCGGTTTTGGCGGTTTTGGAACAGGCGTTGCGCGCTTTTCAACCACCTTATCTTCACCTTCATCTTTTGCAGATTTTGTTGCAGGCGCTTTTTCCATTTTTTCCTGCTTTGTTTTGAGGGCCGCCATTTCTGCGCGCAAGGCGATGACCTTAAGGTTAAGCTCATTATTCTTGCGCATAAGACTATCAATTTGCGCCGTTAGCTGTTCGTTATTTTTGTCATTATCAGCGCTGATTTGCTTATCAATCAAATAGGCAAGGTCAGGATAGCGTTTCAAGATGGCTTTATCTGCCTGTGCATAGAGGCTCTTACAGTTGGTCTTGATCAAATCTTGCACATCAGACTGATAATCATTGCTTGGAAGCGATTCATCTTGTGATGACAGATTTAAAATAAGCCATTCGCGATAATCATTTATCAGCAAATCAATCTCATCAGAAGAGGGGGATGGCAGGGCGGTTAATTCTACGGCACGCCTTATAACAGCTCCTGAGAATTTGCGGCGTTCTGACCATAAATTGCCGAGATCTTCATTGATCAAAGTCTGATTTTCCATCAGCGCGGCAAAGCTAGCACAAATGGCGCCTTGTTCTGCCATGATGCTTTGGCCGCCAAGAGTGCTGATATCAATAGCGGCCTTTGCAGGCGCGGTGACGCCAATGCCGCCTAGCGCCAGCACAAGTGAGGCTGTGCGCGCTATTTTCGTGATGTGATTAATGACCAAAGCGTATTGCATCATTTGCGGCTCTTATCAAAGCGCGGGCTTTATTCTCGCACTCTTCTTGCTCTGACTGGTCAACACTATCATAGACAATACCAGCCCCTGCTTGGATATGCATTTTGCCATCTTTAATCACGGCTGTGCGCAAGGTGATGCAGGTATCAATATCACCTGTTGCAGCGATATAGCCAAGAGAGCCCGCATAGATGCCTCTTTTATCAGGCTCAAGCTCATCAATGATTTCCATCGCTCTAATCTTTGGCGCGCCTGATACGGTGCCTGCAGGAAAGCCCGCTAGCATCGCATCAATCGCGTCAAACCCATCACGAATCTGGCCACGAACTTCAGAGGCGATATGCATCACATGGCTGTAATATTCAATCAC
>DBMZ01000106.1 GCA_002299005.1 Alphaproteobacteria bacterium UBA685
GCATCCAAAAACCGCCCCGCACGCGCCGCCTGGCGAGAGGCATTAATATCAAGACACCCTGCCAATACCAAAGGCTGGTTCGCGACAATGCCAACCGTGCGCCCTTCAATGCGGGCGAACCCACAAATCACATTCGTGGCGAAGTTTTTATGAATTTCAAACATCTCGCCATTATCGACAATTTCCTGAATAATCAGGCGCATATCATAAGGCGCGTTTGGATGATCAGGAACAATCTGGATTAGCACAGACGACGGCCTATCAAGCGGGTCAATGGCCTCATAGACGGGTGCCTCATCACGATTTGATAGCGGCAAATAAGACATCAGCTCTCTTGTGCGCATCAGCATTTCGATATCATTTGCAAAGGTGCCATGCGCCACGCCGGATGTATGGCTATGCATCTTCGCACCGCCAAGCTCATCAGCGGTCAAATCTTCATGCGTCACTGTCTTGACCACATCAGGGCCAGTCACAAACATATAGCTTGAATCTTCCACCATGAAGATAAAGTCAGTAATGGCAGGCGAGTAAACCGCCCCACCTGCACAAGGGCCCATAATCAGCGAGATTTGCGGCACAACACCAGAGGCAAGCACGTTGCGCTGAAAGACCTCTGCATAGCCGCCAAGAGACGCCACACCTTCTTGAATGCGCGCGCCGCCTGAGTCGTTAATGCCAATGATAGGGATGCCAGCTTTAATCGCTTGGTCCATCACCTTGCAAATTTTTGCCGCATGCGTCTCTGAGAGCGAGCCACCAAGCACAGTGAAATCTTGCGAATAGACAAAGACCGGACGGCCAAAGATTGTGCCATAGCCGATTACCACACCATCGCCCGGAATTTTCTTATCTTCCATGCCGAAATCATGACAACGATGTTCAACGAACATATCCCATTCTTCGAAAGTACCCTCATCAAGGAGCGCATTTATCCGCTCTCTTGCCGTTAATTTGCCCTTATCATGCTGGGCATCAATACGCTTTTGGCCACCGCCTAAACGCGCGGCGGCTCGTTTGCTTTCAAGTTGAGAAATAATTTCTGACATAGGTCCCTCTTAGGTTTGAGAAAATCAGTTGTTAACTTCGTAATAGGTTTCAGCTTTTATAATAACGCCATGAAGTGGGCGGCATCTTTTAATTCCGCCTCAATATTCGTGCGTCGTTCAATGGCCCATTCATCGGCGCCCCATTTTTCTTCCTGATACAAATCATCGAGAAAAGCATGCGCCATCAGCCCTGCCACATCAAGGTGATTTGCCACAAAGGCAAGGCCCAATGACACAGACCCTGTCAGCGTTGTGGCACGGTATAATGAGACAAAGCGCCAATCATCGATGCCCTTTACCGCTATGGCTAGATTCTGCGCAACAGATGCGGGCTGTGCTTGCGGCATGATGCCGTCAAATATGGCAAAAGGTACGTTATAACGCTCTTGCATCCAGCTTTGAATAGCGCCCCATTTTTCTGCCTCACGCGCCGCCAATAGCGGGTCTTCTTCTTTGCTACAACGATAGCTAATCAGGTCATTCTCACCAAAGCCAATAAGCTCATCATCAAGGGTTTTTCGCTGTGTCATAACCCGGTCAATGGCGGTCGCGGCT
Source organism: Alphaproteobacteria bacterium UBA685 (assembly GCA_002299005.1). GTDB lineage: Bacteria > Pseudomonadota > Alphaproteobacteria > Puniceispirillales > Puniceispirillaceae > UBA685. The sequence goes on from DBMZ01000106.1 coordinate 1,605, forward strand.
AGCGAGAAGATAGGCATTGTCTCTGGCGCAATTTCCTCTTTTTGGGCATCCCATTCTGCGGCAATTGCGGTGGTCAATGTTTCTGTTGGCAAAATCAAAGGCGCTTTGGCAGGGGTTTTCAGCGCCCTTTCATCAAGCGACACTTCAAAGCCACCTTGTGATGCCGCATAGCTGACGGTCTTATAAAATCTCTTAGCGCGCTTTTGTTCCATCTTAAAAAAACCCTCTTAACGCGCGACAAGCGCGTTTAACTCATCCACCAAATCTGTAAAATCACGCGCGATATGCACAGCCCCATTATCGCGCAATAGCTGATTATCATGATAGCCCCAATCAACGCCCACAAAAGGAATTGCTGCCCCCTTTGCACAGAGCGCATCATTAATGGTATCGCCAATAAATACCGCCCGATTTGGCGCTATCCCATATTTATCTATCGCGGCAATGGCCATATCAGGCGCTGGCTTCACGGGCATATCATCTGCGGTAAAGCTGACATCAATCAGATCAGCAATTCCATGCCGCATCGTCAATTGCCCCAGCCCGTGGCGCCCCTTATTGGTGACGATACCAAGCAGCCAGCCAGCCTCGCTAAGGGCCTCAAGGGCCTGTTTAGCGCCCGCAAAAAGAGGGTCAACCGCCAGATTTGGAAGCGTGAATTCACGGTGTGCCTCCCGGCGAAATTCATCATAAATAATCTGCGCCTTTGCCTCATCACCCTTGGCATAGTCAAGCCCTGCATCAAATAAGCCTTCACCAATATTGGCTCTAACATGCGCTTCTGACGGCTCTGGCACATCAGCGATACGGCAAGCATGACGGGTTAGCCGGATAATCGATGCGACCGTATCGCACAAGGTGCCATCAAAATCAAAAAGCGCAATTCTCAACTCAGACATCTATCTATTCCTCGTTAAAATTGGGGATAGCATCAGGGATGTCGGCATGCATATCCAAGAAGGTGATCGCCGCCTTTAGATGTTGTGGCAGGGGCGCTTCGATAAGACGGCCATCTGGCATGCGTAAAAATTGCGCATGAAGGTGTAATTGGCGAGCAAAATCTGGCCCCGGATGCGCTTCGGCCCCGGCATATTTGCCATCACCCAAAATAGGCGTTCTGGCGGTCAGCATATGGACGCGTAGCTGGTGCGTGCGCCCTGTCAGCGGCTTTAGCGCGACCAGTGACATCTTGCCACCAGAGCGGTTCAAAGTCTTAAAGACCGTATGCGCGAACTGGCCTTCTTCATAATCAGGTGACATTTTCTCTTTGCCCATCGGCCCTGATTTTGAGAGCGGAACCTTGATATCACCCAAAGGCGGCAATTGGCCTAATACCAGCGCAAGATAGGATTTATCAAGCTTATGCGCTTGAAAATCAGAGGCTAATTGGCGGGCTGTTTGGTCATTTTTGGCAATCAGCAATACCCCGGATGTATCCTTATCAAGGCGGTGAACCAATTTCGGACGCACCCCATCGCTATAGGCAGATTGCAACAGCCCATCAATATGACGGCCTGTGGATGTGCCCCCTTGGACGGCCAAACCAGCGGGCTTATTCAGCGCCATCCAGTTCTTGGTCTCATCAATGATAAGCCCCTCCAAATAGGCCTTATCTGCGGCACGCTTGGCAGGCGAGACCTCTTTTTGTGTGTGTTCTTGGTCATCGGCGGTGGCTTTTGAAAGCCAATCAGGCAGTGTCAGAATTTGCCCCGCAACACAGCGGCTATTGGCCTTTGCCTTCGCCCCATCAAGGCGCATCAGACCAGACCGCAAAGATTTCTCAATTTGCACCTGCTTTATATGCGGGAAACGGCGACGGATGGCTCTATCGAGGCGGCTATCTTGCTCACTATGCGGGATTTTAAACTCTGCCATGATTGACTGCTAGGAAAGCCCCCATTTTGTAAGGTGGTGAAACAAGAAAAAAGCGCCCAAAGATAGCGCTATAGAGGCAAATAGATAGGCGCCCATCACCCCATATTGTTGCTTTTCAATCAGGTGAAAGCTATCAAGCGCGAAGCTAGAAAAAGTCGTAAGCGCGCCTAAAAAACCAACCATGATAAAGGCGCGTGGGGCGCCTTGCAAAACCGGCATTAA
>DBMZ01000064.1 GCA_002299005.1 Alphaproteobacteria bacterium UBA685
AAAAGGCTCTTGCAGATAGGTTTGCAAGAGCCTTTTTTTAAGGTGCAAGATTGCGCGGCGAGGGGGGCTTAGATGCCGCCCACCACCATCAATTTCATTTCCAAGAATTCATCCACCCCATGCACAGATCCTTCTCTGCCAAGGCCGGAGGCTTTGATGCCGCCGAACGGGCCAACCTCAGATGAATAGGCGCCTGTATTGGCGATGACCATGCCATATTCAAGCGCTTCACCAACGCGGAAAATACGGCCGACATCCTTTGTGAAATAATAGGCGGCAAGACCGAAAATCGTATCATTGGCAGAGGCGATGACCTCTTCTTCTGTCTCGAATTTGAACAGAGCCGCGACAGGGCCAAAGGTCTCTTCTGAATAGAGCTGCATATCCGCATTTGCGCCTGTGATAACTGTCGGCTCAAAGAAGGTGCCGCCAAGCGCGTGTGGCTTGCCACCTGTTAAGACCTCGCCGCCTTTGGCAAGCGCGTCTGAGACATGTGATTTCACTTTCTCAAAGCCTTGCGCATCAATGATTGGGCCTTGGGTGACCTCTGCATCAAAGCCGTCACCGACTTTCATTTCGGCAACTTTGGCGGCAAGTGCGGCGGCGAATTTATCATAGATGCCAGCTTGCACAAAGACGCGGTTGGCACAGACACAAGTCTGGCCCGCATTGCGATATTTAGACGCGATGGCACCTTCGATTGCCTCATCTAGATCCGCATCATCAAAGACGATAAGAGGCGCGTTGCCGCCAAGCTCTAGCGAGATTTTCTTGATGGTTTCGGCTGATTGACGCATGAGGATGCGGCCAACTTCGGTGGAGCCTGTGAAGGTCAGCTTGCGGACGCGATCATCTTCGCACATCACAGAGCCAACGGCCGGGCCATCATTGCTTGTCACGATGTTGATGATACCAGCAGGCACGCCTGCGCGATGCGCCAATTCGGCCAAGGCAAGGGCGGAGAGCGGTGTTTGCTCAGCCGGCTTTAGCACACAAGCACAGCCAACCGCGATGCCGGGGGCGACTTTGCGCGTGATCATCGCATTTGGGAAATTCCACGGGGTAATCGCGCCAAAGACACCGACAGGCTGGCGCAGGGTCAGCATTTTTTTATCCGCAAACGGGCTTTCTAGCACTTCACCTTGGACGCGCTTGGCTTGTTCGGCGAACCATTCAATAAAGCTGGAGCCATAGCCAATCTCGCCCTTCGATTCGGCCAAAGGCTTGCCCATTTCGGCTGTGAGGATGATGGCTAAATCATCGGCATTTTCCATGCAGAGATCATACCATTTGCGTAAAATCGCGGCGCGTTCCTTGGCGGTCTTTGCGGCCCAAGCAGGCTGGGCGGCATGGGCGGCGTCAATCGCCTTTGCCATCATATCCGCGCCGCAATCAGCGACAGATGCGACCAATGCCCCATCGACAGGATTGGTGACATCAAATCTTTTATCGCCCGTCGCGCTCACAAATGCGCCATTAATATAGGCATCTGTTTTTACCAGTGATTTATCTTTTACAAGGCTCAGTAAATCCATGATGCCTCTCCTCTATCGCGTCATTGTGTTTCGGTGGTTAAATGGTTTAACTTGGGGCGGCGCGCATGATGCACACCTCGTATCTTGGCGTCTACCCTATCAGCTATCATAGTTGCTGGGCAAATTAAAGGTGAACGAATATGGCTCTGATTGATACTCTTTTTCCGCTATTTTTGCCTTTGATTATGACGGGCATGTTCTCAGGCTTTATTGCCGGGCTTTTGGGGGTTGGCGGCGGTATTGTGATCGTGCCTATTTTGGCCTTTGTGCTTGAATCTAGCGGGATTGCTACCAGCTTTTCGATGCATATTGCGATCGGCTCGTCATTGGCCATTATTGTGCCGACCTCGGTGATTTCGGCGCAGGCGCATTACCGCCTTGGTAATGTTGACCGCGATTGTATTCGAAAGCTTGGCCCGTTTGTGTTTTTGGGCGCGCTTGGCGGGGCGATCATTGCCTATGGGCTGGATAATGCGGCGCTCAAAGCGCTGTTTGGGACGCTCGCAGTTTTGATTGGGCTGTTATTTATGGTGCGCGTGATCATCTTGCATAAGGGCCTGCCAAGCTTGGTGCCGCGTGCCTTTATCGGCGGTGCGATTGGGATTGTGTCCGCCTTGGTCGGCATTGGCGGCGGGTCTTTGACGGTGCCGACATTGGCCGCATGCGGCTGGGAGATGCGCCGTGCGGTTGGAACATCTGCGCTGATGGGGCTTGTTATCTCTATTCCGGGGATGATCAGCTTTATGATTGTTGGCCTGAGAGCGGCCCCTGATGTGGCGCTTGTGACAGGCTTTGTGTGGTGGCCGGGGGTGATTGTTATCGCGGCGGCGGCGGCTTTGACAACGAAATTCGGGGCGCAGGTCTCAGCCAAGCTTGACCAAGCACAATTGCGCCGGATCTTTGGCGTGTTTTTGATCATTGTTGGCTCACGCCTTATCTATGGTGGCCTGACAGGTCTGGGGCTTGTCTGAGATCTAGTCTGTGTCTGGAAGCGGGCGCGGCGTGAAATACTGATACGGCCCGCCAGCCTCGCCCAAGCGATAGGCTCTGCCCAATTCGATATAGCGCAAGGCAGATGTTGAAAGGGCCGCCACCTCATCTGCGCTTAAATCACGCATTTTCTTGGCAGGGCTGCCGGCCCATAGCTCGCCAGAGGGGACGCGCTTGCCGGGTGTGACCATCGCCCCTGCCGCGACCATCGCTTGGGGCTCTATTATCGCGCCATCCATGACAATCGCCCCCATGCCGACAAAGCTCTCATCACCAAGCGTGCAGGCATGGATAATCGCGCTATGGCCGATGGTAACATGCTTGCCAATGATGGTGGGATAGCGGGACGAATCAATATGAACAACGCTGTTATCTTGGATATTTGTGCCAGCACCGACGGTGATATAATTCGCATCTCCGCGCAAGGTGACATTATGCCAAATCGAGCAATCATCACCAATACGCACCGCGCCAGATACCACCGCAGAGCCGGCGATAAAGGCTGTGTCGCTAATCTGCGGTGATAGGCCCATAAAATCTTCGATTAAAGGGCCGTTATTTTGCTTTAATTTATCTGACATCTTGATTTCCAAAATTCTGCTTTATCTGTTAAAACAATAGCGCATGGCATAGTGCCAATACCAGTTTTTTGACCAATGGTAATTTTTTTACCTAAAAGTGACCCCAATCATAAAATGATAACCCTAAAGGAGACGATAATGGCCTTTGAACTTCCAGACCTTCCTTATGCGTATGATGCTCTTGCCGATAAAGGTATGAGCCAAGAGACACTTGAGTTTCACCATGATTTGCACCACAAAGCCTATGTCGATAATGGCAACAAGCTGATTGCGGGCACAGAATGGGAAGGCAAGTCGCTTGAAGATATTATCACAGGCACCTATCAGGCGGGGTCTGTGGCGCAAAATGGTATCTTTAATAATGCCTCACAGCATTGGAACCATATCCAATTTTGGGAAATGATGGGCCCTGCTGGCAATGCGATGCCATCTGAGCTTGAAAAGGCAATTAATGAGAGCTTCGGGTCTGTTGAGAGCTTTAAAGATGAGTTCTGTGCCGCGGGTGCCGCGCAATTTGGTGCTGGCTGGTGCTGGCTTGTCAAAGACACAGATGGTGGCTTGAAAGTGACAAAGACCGAAAATGGTGTGAACCCTCTTTGCTTTGGTCAGACAGCTTTGCTTGGTTGTGATGTGTGGGAACATTCCTATTATATCGACTTCCGCAATAAGCGCCCTGTCTATTTGACAAATTTCTTTGATAATTTGGTCAATTGGGAAAATGTCGCTTCTCGCCTTGGCTAGTCCTCTAGAGGGCTAAAGAGCCAATAAAATGAAAAGAAGCCTCTTTTTTGATGTGCCTTTTGGGGGTGATATCATAAAAGGGGCTTTTTTGTGCCTTATAATCACCCTAATTGGTCACTAGACAGACTTTGAGAGAGATTTGCATTCACTTATGAATCGCAATAAGCTGTATGTTCTGACGCGCTCTAATCGGCGCGCGATAGGTAAAAATAGGGGATATAAAATGGGTGTTCTACTAGGCGTTTTTGGCTTTATCGCCATCGGTGTTTCGGATAGCGCGCAAGAATTCGCTAAACATAGCAACGGGTCAAATTCCTATAGCATTGTGATGCCACGTGCCTGCGAGGAAGGCCTGCGCGAGACAGGCTATAGCTGGTCTATTGGCGGCGGTGTGATGCTAAAGCAAGATAATCTTGACGGCACTGTCGGTGATGTTTGCGAAGAAAAATAAGAGGCCGTTTCAGCCTCTTATTTAGGATTTTTTAAAGCTCGTTTTTCTCAGTCTTGCGACGAGCCATCTCGCGCACACGAAGGCGCAAGGCTTGCAGGCGGATAAAGCCATGCGCGTCATTATGATCATAATCACCCTGGCCTTCTTCGAACGTCACCAAATCTTCTGAATAAAGAGAATTAGGTGACTTGCGGCCTGTGACAATCACATTGCCCTTATACAGCTTTAGACGCACAGTGCCGTTGACCACAGGCTGGCTGGCATCAATGGCCGCTTGCAGCATCTCGCGCTCAGGGCTGAACCAAAAACCATTATAAACCAATTCCGCATAACGTGGCATCAGCTCATCCTTTAGGTGGGCGGCGCCTCTATCAAGGGTGATTGATTCAACCGCACGACGCGCTTCTAGCAAGATTGTGCCGCCAGGTGTCTCATAGATGCCGCGTGACTTCATACCCACAAAACGGTTTTCAACAAGGTCAAGACGGCCAATGCCGTTCATGCCGCCAAGGCGGTTTAATTCGGTCAACAAATCAGCTGGTGAGAGCGCCTTGCCATCAATCGCGACAGGGTCACCATGATGGAATGTCACCTCAATTTCAGTCGGGCTGTCTGGCGCATCTTCTGGCGAGACAGAGCGTGAGAAGACATATTCCTCTGGGCCAACCCATGGGTCTTCCAGCACTTTGCCTTCTGCTGAGATATGAAGCAGGTTCGCATCGACAGAGAAAGGTGCCTCGCCTCTTTTGTCTTTTGGCACAGGAATTTGGTTCGCCTCAGCATAGGCAATCAGCCTTGTTCTTGAGGCCAAATCTCATTCACGCCAAGGGGCCATAACTTTGATGTCAGGCTTTAGCGCATAATAGCCAAGCTCAAACCGCACCTGATCATTGCCCGTGCCTGTTGC
>DBMZ01000057.1:0-2613 GCA_002299005.1 Alphaproteobacteria bacterium UBA685
ACCTCAGCCTTTGTGAATCTGGCCATCGATCAGCGCAACCGCCATGTTAAGCGTGTGCATCCGTTTGAGATTATGATCGCCCTGTCTTTTGATGTCTTGCAACTAGCGGGGCTGATCTATTTGACAGGCGGGCTTTTGAACCCGTTTTTCATCCTCCTACTTGCCCCGATTGTTGTCTCCGCCGCCATCTTGGAATTGCGCGCGACTTTGTTCTTGGTCATGCTGGTGGTGATTTGCGCCTCTTTATTATCTGTTTATCACCAGCCCTTGCCATGGCAGGATAGTGATTTTGACGTGCCGCAATTATTCCTGTTTGGCATTCTGGTTGCCTTGATTATTTCGGCGATTTTCATCGCTTTTTACACATGGTATCTGGCCAATAATTCGCGTGAGCTTGCGGCCTCGCTCAGCCGTGCGCAGTTAAGTCTTGCCAATGAGCGTGAGGCGCTTGCCTTGGGGCGCCTTGCGACCGCCGCCGCGCATAAGCTTGGCAGTCCGCTAAATACGATCTCGCTTATCAGCCATGATCTGGTTGATGAGCTGGCAGAGGATGATCCGCAATTAGAAGATATTCAATTGCTCAATCGTGAGGTTGAAAGGTGCCGCATCATCCTGCAAGAGCTTGATCAAGACGCCAATCTGCCGTCTGATAAAATCGCCTTTGCCCTGCCCGCAAGTCAGGTTATCCGCTCTTTGACTGAGGTCAAAATGCAGGAAATGACGCATCAGGTTCTCTGGAATATTGAGGGCAAGGAGGGGGTGGATGAGCCGATTATGCATGGCCGCCCTGAGCTAAAATACGCGCTTGAGACGATTTTGGACAATGCCGACGGCTTTGCAAATGCGCATATCACCTTTGCGCTTTATTGGGATGAGCATAGTCTTGATATTGCCATCTCTGACGATGGGCCGGGCTTTAAGCAGACGATCTTAAACCGCTTTGGCCAGCCTTTTAACACCTCGCGCAAAGGGCGTGATGGGCATCGTGGCTTGGGGCTGTATCTGGCGATGAGCCTGATTGAAAATTCAGGTGGCCAAATGGATATTGAAAACACACCTAAAAGTGGGGGGAGAGTTGTTATTTCAATCCCCCTTGCCTATATCTAGCATAAGGGCCTGTTTTAACAGGCAACTATGACCAAGCAATAGGCCCTTACAAGCTATCTTGTGAAACTCTCAAAAGAGAATAGGCCGTTTATGAGCGCGCAAAAATTACTAATCCTTGATGATGATGCGCCGCTTCGCAAGCGTCTGGCGCGTGCTATGGAACAGCGCGGGTTCGATGTGCAAATGGCAGGCTCAATCGCAGAAGGCACATCGCTAGCGATAAGCTTTGCGCCTGAATTTGCCATTCTAGATCTCAAATTAGAAGATGGTAGCGGTCTTGATGTGGTCAAGGCTTTGCAAGGGGTCAACCCTGATTGCCGGATTGTTATATTGACCGGCTTTGGCAATATCGCCACCGCTGTGGCGGCGGTCAAAGCAGGCGCGCTTGATTATTTGCCAAAACCAGCCAACCCTGATCAGATTGTCGCCGCGCTGTTGCAACGCGGGGATGAGATGCCACCACCGCCAGATGATCCGATGAGCGCGGATAGGGTGCGCTGGGAGCATATTCAGCGCGTCTTTGAGCAATGTGATCGCAATGTATCAGAGACCGCAAGACGCCTGAAAATGCATCGCCGCACCTTGCAACGTATTTTGGCAAAGCACGCGCCTCATAATTAGGCGCCTATATCCAAAACGGCTCTTGCTAAATCCCTTTTTGCAAAGACAGTCTTCGCACTAGATTTGCCCCCTAAAATAGCTTATTGCTTGTTTTCCTGTGGGGGTGCGTTTTTTTTGCAAAAGGGACTTTTATTCAACCATGACAGATACAGCGGATAAAGGGCTATTAACACAGCTTGTGCGTGGGGGCCTTGAGCGTTCCCAGTTTAATGAGACATCAGAGGCGCTCTATTTAACCTCCGGCTATGTGTATGAGACAGCCGAAGAGGCAGAGGCCGCGTTTGAGGGCGGCATATCGCGCTATGTATATACGCGCTATGGCAACCCAACCGTCACCGCCTTGCAAGAGCGTATGGCCTTGCTTGAGGGGGCTGAAAAGTGCCTTGCAACTGGCACAGGCATGGCGGCTATTTTTGCCGCCCTTGCCTGTCAGGTGGGGCAGGGCGATCGTATTGTGGCAAGCCGCGCGTTATTTGGCGCATGCCATGCTATCTTGACCAAGATTTTGCCGCGCTGGGGCGTTCAGGTAGAGCTGATTGATGGGCGCGACCTCGATGCGTGGGAAGCGGCGCTGGCACAGCCTTGCAAGATTGTGTTCCTTGAAAGCCCGTCTAATCCGACCTTGCAATTGGTGGATATAAGAGCGGTCGCTGATTTGGCGCATAAGGCAGGCGCAAGGCTGGTGATTGATAATGTCTTTGCCTCGCCGATACATCAAAAGCCATTGGCATTTGGCGCAGATATTATTTGTTATTCTGCGACAAAACATATTGATGGTCAGGGCCGCGTGATGGGCGGTCTTGTGCTAGGTGATGCCAGCTTTATTGATGATGAATTACTGCCCTTTTATCGCCAAACAGGTGCCACCATTAGCCCGTTTAATGC
>DBMZ01000057.1:2753-3685 GCA_002299005.1 Alphaproteobacteria bacterium UBA685
GGTCATGATAAAATTGCCTCTGTCTCGTATCCCGGGCATGAAAGCCATCCGCAACATGAGTTGGCAAAGCGGCAAATGACAGGGTTTGGCGCGATTCTCGCCTTTGATGTGAAAGGCGGCAAGAAAGCGGCGTTTGATTTGCTGAACAAGTTACAGCTGATTGATATATCGAATAATTTGGGCGATTCAAAAACGCTTGCCTGTCACCCTGCTAGCACGACGCATATGAATATTGGCGCAGATGAGCGTGCCTTGCTTGAGATAAGTGAGGGGCATATTCGCTTGTCTGTGGGGCTTGAAGATTGTGATGATTTGCTGGCAGATTTATCACAAGCCCTAAATAATATGGGCGCTTAATGACAAGCGCCCTTGATGAGACCTGTTAGATGTTAGACATCGCACATCTGCTTGCCTTGGGCGCGGCTTTGAGCTGGACGATTGCGGGGCTGATGGGGCATGCGCCTGCGCTTGCTTATGGCTCATTGCATTTCAATCGCATCAGAATGATCGTCGCAAGCATATGGCTGGTGCCGATGGTCTTGATATCAGGTGCCGATTTCACGATTGATAGCGCGCATATTCTGCCGATTATTGCCTCTAGCTTTATTGGCGTGGTGCTTGGTGATTATTTCTTATTTACCGCTATGGCACGCTTAGGGCCGCGTCTTACAGGGGTGCTTTTTGCTGCGAATGCGCCGATTGCGGCGGTGCTTGGCTGGCTTATCCTGTCAGAGACGATTGGCGTGAATGTTGTCTTTGCGGTCATTTTGGGCTTTTTGGGTATCGTCCTGGCTATCTTATTTGGCAAGCGACGTTAAACCGCGCATATTTGGGAGCAGATAAAGCATCCTTTATGGATTGGCGTTGGCGCAGGCCTGCTTGCGGCGCTTGGGCAGGCGGCGGGGGGGTTGCTTTTGCCCCCTGGTATGGCA
>DBMZ01000127.1 GCA_002299005.1 Alphaproteobacteria bacterium UBA685
TTTCTGAAATATCACCTGCTGGCATATCACCTGTTGGCACATTCATAGCTGGCATATCAAAATCAGCCGCTGGAGGCGCAGGCACAAAAGCGGGCTCTTCTGGCATAGCGGGAATTGCGGGCATAGCTGGCGCTTCTGGCATGGCTGGCAGGGAGAAGGCAAAGGGCTGAAGGCGCAAATCTTTCTTGCCGCCTTGTGCCGGAAACTCTGACTGGGTGCCATAAAGCATCGCCATAAGCTCAGCAGATAATTGCTCACCCATCACCGCCGCCTCTTGCTCCCATGGGCGCTCTTGCCAGTCAACATCATCAATCACACCGGCCTTTTTGCCACACCAGCGCGCTTGATAGAGGGTGACCTTCTCCCCCTTAATCTTCTTTTTTGTGGACGAGATTTGATAGCGGTTATTTGTGACCTGCGCGATGTGAACCAGCTCATGCATCATTTGCAAGACGGCCATCTCAAACCCATGCATAAGGCTGACGGCAAAATCACAGGTGAATTTTGAGGCCCGAAACATCCCTGCCTTGGCCATTAATTGAGTGCGCGCAATCGGGCGTGGCGGCCCATCGCCAGACACCTCAACCACAATATGCAATCCCTTAGCTTGCTTGGCTGTGAAGAGTCTTGATTGGCCGAAATCACCCGCAAGACGCAATAATTCCGCTTCAGCATTTCGATTGTCGGTTGCGACAACTTCAATCATTCACCAGACCCCTGCAATTGCTTAATTTTCTCATAATAATGCGCTGTTCATTGTCCCATTCAGCATCATATTGCCAACAAGGGCGCAAATCACCGCTTTAACACCCCCTAATTTGACCATAATCTTGGGCAAAATACCACATGCTTTTTATCTCTTCTTATGTATCAAGATGCCCTTGCCACCCTACCCTCATAGGTCACACAAAAGAAAAATATGGGGCAAAATCACCTACCCAACTTGATAAAAAAAACATCTTTTTTCACCTAAATGGTTAATTTTACGTAAATACAGTAGACAATCTTGTGAAATTAAGCGATTTTTACGCTAGAATTTCGATGATGATAACGCGCGCACGGTGCCTTATCAGAAATGGGGAGATGAACACATGAAGAATTTCAAAGGCCTGTCCATCACAGTTCTTGGCTGTCTTGCGGCAAACGTCGCGCTTGCAGGCGGGCTTCCGGTCGATGGCGAAGCCAAAACACAAGCGGCAAGTGAGCAGAGCGCACCAGCAACAAATGCCAGCGCTAGCACACAGGCAGAGACCTCTTCATCATCAAGTGACGGGAATGCAAGCAGTGATGCGGCACCCGCAAATGATACAGCCGATAATGCAGCGGCAGAATCAGGTGGCTTTATCGCTATCGAAGATGACCCGCTTGTTGTTGACGTCTCAGCCATCATGGATGATGACGGCATGGGCAATATTCAGGTTCAGTGGCAGATCTCTGATAATGGCGAATCTTGGCGCAACCTGCCGGGCGTTATCCAGCAATCATTCACCCCAAGAGAAGAGCATGTAAACAAAGTATTGCGTGTGCAAATTTCTTACGTTGATGGCCAAGGTAACCTTGAGACAATCATCAGCCCACCATCACAGCCCGTGCAAAATGTGAATGACCGCCCATCAGGCTCGCCTGTTCTGTCTGGCAATGCCCGCGAAGATGACGCGCTTGTGGTTGATACGAGCTTGGTTGCGGATGAAGATGGTATCGGTAATTTCGACATTATCTGGCAGCGTTCAAGCACAAAGACAGATTGGCAAGCCTTCCCAGAAGCGATTGGCGATGTTCTTCGCCTGACGCAAAGCCATGTCGGCTATAGCTATCGTGCGGTGATGTCTTATGTCGACTCGCACAACACAAGAGAAATTCTTATTACCAACCCATCAGAGACTGTCGCCAATGTTGACGACCCTGTCGAAGGTGAAATTGTCATCCAAGGCGAATCAGCCGAAGGTCAGACACTGAAATCACAATCAATGGGCCTCAGCGATGAAGATGGTATCGCCAGCCTTTCAGTCACATGGGAAGCATCAAAGGATGGCCGCTCATGGCGCGCCATTGAATCAACTGCCCAGTCACGCTCGCTATTCCTAAGCCAAGCCCTTGTCGGCAAGCAGGTAAGAGCCAGAGCGTCTGTGGTCGATTCATTCGGTGTTGAGACAATCATCTATAGCCAAGCGACAAACACTGTCAAAAACGTGAATAACAGCCCACAAGGTAAGATCTTTGTGCGCCGCGTTGGCAATAGCTAAGAGTAAGCCCCCTTTAAAGGGCTGATAAAAACTGAGGGATTTTTTCTTTAAACGGAAAAAATCCCTTTTTTGCATGTGGCCAGCAAAGCGCATCATAAGGCCGCAAGATCTCCGCAATCGGCAAGTCACAATCCTTTAGGCAATCATGCCATGCGCCTGTTGGCTGAAACGCCATCACAATATGATCAGCCCCGCGCGATGCCATTAAGGCCCTCAGATCAGCCTGCCAATCATTTACGCTCAGGCCGCCCACGCTCAGACCGTTATATGTCTCAATGCCAAAATGTGCCTGCGCGCGTGCAAGACCATCTGCCATCGCCGCCTCATCTGCCGCAAGCACAGCTTTGGCTCTATTGCCTACCAGTAAACCTCTAGGCAGGCTTACAACCCCAACAGGCTTTGCATGTAGCGGCAAACTCACCGCATCACAATCTTCTGGCGTTAGCACCAGCAGTGGCTTATCACCTGTGGCCGCACGAGGTGCCCGAAGCGCCATCGCGGGCGGGTTCTCTGGCCCATCAATGGCCGCAACATCTTCTTGCAATTCGCCGTAGGGCTCAAACCGGCCATTGGTGAATTGGGCAATATTATCAGCGCGCGCACCATAGGCCTTGCCTCTTGTTTGCAAGCCAGCCACCCAGCGCCAGCCAAGCGTATTGGACGCAGGACAGCCATCTGCGAGGTGCCTCATAAACAAATCGGCCCCTGCCTGCCAAGGCAGACCCAGCGTGTGAATCCAAATAGAGGCAAACCACATGCGCGCATGATTATGCAGATAATTGGTCTCGCATAATTCTTTATGCCAAGCATCAAAACACGCAATGCCTGTGCGCCCTTCGAGCGCCTCTTCCAGCCCCTTTGTTGGCGCAAAACCTGCTTTGATCACCGCCTGATAATCGGCCCAAAGTGACGGCCGCATTTCTAGCCAGCCCTTCCAATAGGTGCGCCAAAAGACTTCCTGAATGAATTTCTCAGCACGCGCAAAACTATGCGCGCCCAAGGTTTTCTTAATCACCTCATCTTCGGTAATCGTGCGCCGGCGCAAAGCGGGCGACAGGCGCGAGACATGGTCATGCGCGCCTGCCCCATAATCATAATTTCGCCGCTTGGCATAATCACCGCCCGCATGTGGCAAGAACGCCTCCAAGCGCGAAAGCGCCTCATCTCTTATAATTGGCAGCACAATAGACCTCTCTTAAAACCAGTATGTGCCGCTCTATACGAGGCGATTTTATGAATAGCCGCCTAGCGCTTAAAAAAAACGTCTTGGGGATTAAGATTAATTGTGTCTATACTTTATCTTGTATGCAGATAGAGATGAAGAACACAACTTCTAGCGTTTTAGCATCACAGATGCCGACAACTCTTACATGCAACATTTCAGCCAAAATCAAGCGAACGAATGCTATCACCGCGATAGCTATCAGACGGGAAGGAGTCTCTCAAGATGCGCCCTATTGAACCGACATGTGCTGATGGTGCCGCCATTATTCCTTTTGCACCGCGATCTTATGATACCACAAATGCCAATGATGAGACGACCGTCTCTACCATTGTTGCCATTGTCGCCGTGACTGTACGTCATGGCACAGATATTTCTCCCGAAGAAGAGCTAGCTGATTTGATCGAAGCCACAGGTGAGGCTGACATCATCGAAATTCAAGATGCTTGCGCCGACATAATGGACGGGGATGACAGCCCCCATTCACGCTATCCTGCCCCGTCCAATGATAATGAGGCCTAAGACCAATCAGCCAGCCTAAAACAGGCTTCACCAATTGGCACAAACAGATTATATCATAAGACATGTATGATGTTCTCAGTTTGACCATTCCCTTTTTTGGGGTAATCGCACTTGGCGCTCTTTCTAGAGCCATCGGTTTTTTTGGCGCCGATATGGGCCTAAAGCTTGCACGCTTTGCCTTCTATTTCGTCCTGCCCCCGTTTTTATTTCTATCCATTACCGCCGCGCCGGTAGAAGAGCTGTTTAATATCGGCTTTCTTATCCGCTATGAGGTCGCGACCATTTTGATGCTTGTTGTCACAGGCATTGCCTCTGCCTATCTGTTTGGCTTTAAGGGTGTGACCAGAGGGCTTTACGGGCTAAATGCGGCCTATCCGAATGTTGGTTATATTGGCGTGCCCTTGTGCCTGATGGCTTTTGGCAATGAGGCAATTTTGCCGCTCGCGGTCATCTTGGCCATTGATACGATTGTCTTGCTTGTCTGCACAGCTTTGTTTGTGACAGCCGACAAGGAAGGCGCGCTTGCCTCATCCCTTACCCATACCGCGATGCAGCTTGTCAAAAATCCGCTTATTATCTCTGCCTTTGTTGGCATCTTATGGGCGTTGAGTGATTTGCCTATTCCGCCCGTGGCCGACAGTTTCATGTCTATGCTAGCAGGGGCGGCGGCGCCATCTGCGCTATTTGCGCTTGGCATCACCCTCTATGGCAGTGATTTAAAACAAGCCAAGGGCGAGATAGGTCTATTGGTGATTTTGAAATTGGTGGTGCACCCGCTTTTAATGGCCGTATTATTTATCGCTTGGCCCGGCATGGATAAGGTCTGGGTGCAGACAGCCATCTTATCAGCGGCTCTGCCAATTGCGGCAAATGTCTTTGCGATGTCACAATATTATCAGGCCTATAGCGAAAAAACCGCTGGCGCCATAATGCTCAGCACAGTCGTTGCGAGCATTACCACACCAGCGGTTTTATTTCTTCTTTATCGCTTTGTGTAAAAGCTTATGCCTTTGGCAGATATTTCCAAGCCAAAGGAAGCGCGGCTGTTGCGATCACAATCTTTAGCACATCACCATAGATGAAAGGCGCTAGACCGAACTGGATGCCCTTCTCAAAGCTGCCAACGATTGATGATAGGTACGTGACGCCAAAAGCATAGATAACAAGGTTACCAATAACCATCGCCAACGCCATAGACGCATAGCTCTTGCCCCAGCCTTTTTCAGCCAATAGGCCAACAACAAAAGCAGACACAGCAAACCCAAATAGATAGCCACCTGTTGGACCAGCCATATAAGCAAGACCAGCACCGCCAGCGAAAACCGGCAGACCCACAGCACCTTGCGCCAAGTAAGCTATGATAGTCGCAAAACCCAAACGTGAGCCAAAGCTCATACCAATAAGAAGCACCAGCATTGTCTGCATTGTCAAAGGCACAGGATAGAATGGCACCTTAATATGCGCTGATAGCGCCAATAAAACCGAGCCACCAATAACAAGCGCAATCTTGTTCGCCATTGAAAGACCTTGTGAGAGGCCCTGCTCAGATGCGCGGCTAGCGAATACGCTATGCAAAAGCGGCATCGCCGAAATTTGTGAAGTATTTGCCATTATGAGTTGCTCCTTCATCTGACAAAGTTGACTTATAAACATATCTTCCGCCTCGAAAGATAAACCATTTCAAAATAGAGTGCAATCAAGCACTTTTAGCGGGCAAAATTATAAGATCTCTGCTATCAGAGGCCTATCGAAACCCTAGGAATGAAAAACCCTAGCAACAAGAGGTCTTAGACAATGTTGGAAAAACTCTTTTCACTACGCCAAAATGGCACCACTATCCGCCGCGAATTTATCGCTGGCCTATCTACTTTCTTAACCATGTCATTCATCATTGCGGTTAATCCTGGCATCCTATCAGATGCAGGCATTGATTTTGCGGCCGCCTTTATGGCGACCATTATCGCAACGATTATTGGCACATTAATCATGGGCCTTTATGCAGGCTGGCCCGTTGCGGTCGCGCCCGGCATGGGGCTTAACGCCTTTTTCACCTATGTGGTGGTCCTTGGCAGCGGCTTTACATGGCAACAAGGCTTAACAGCTGTTTTTGTCTCATCCCTGCTCTTCTTTATCTTCTCCCTCTCACGCTTGCGGGCATGGCTATTGGAATCAATTCCAGCCGCTCTGCAAGCTGGCATCACAGCTGGCATCGGCCTTTTCCTTGCGATGATCGGCCTCACCTCAGCTGGCATTATTGTGTCAAACCCTGATACAATCGTCGGCCTAGGCACCATTGGCGCACCAGAAGTATTGCTAGCCGCTTTTGGCCTTATGCTTATTGCCGGTCTTGAATATCGCGGCATTAAGGGCGGTATATTGCTTGGCATCCTTGCGATTTCCGTCATTGGTTGGGTCACAGGCCTTGCCTCATTTGGCGGGATTATGAGCGCGCCACCTGTGGCATCTGCCGCTTTCTCGCTTGATTTCTCAGCCGTGACATCACCTGCCTTTATCTCGATTGTGTTCGTGATGCTGTTTGTTGATTTCTTTGATACGACAGGCACACTCACCGCCATCTCAGAGATTGCGGGCAAGCGCCGCGAAGATGGCACCATCGAAGGCTTGAACAAGGCGGTCGTAGCTGACACATCTGCTAGCATCGTAGGCGCCCTATCAGGCACCTCGAACATGACCACCTATCTTGAGAGTGCGACAGGCATCAAAGCAGGCGGCAAGACGGGCCTGACGGCTGTCTTTATCGCTCTGCTATTTGCCAGCTGTATCTTCTTTGAGCCGCTATTCGCCTCTATCCCTGCTTTTGCGACCGCACCAGCATTGATATTTGTGGCGGCGAATTTCCTATCGGCTTTGCGCCGTGTTGAATGGGATGATTTAAGCCAAGCTGTGCCTGTGATGATGATCACGCTAATCATGCCTGTTTCATTTTCAATTGCCGCCGGTATCGCCCTTGGCTTTATCGCTTATGCGGTCATGAAAGTGATAGCTGGCAAAGCATCACAAATAGCGCCAGCCCTTTGGGTCATTGTGGCTTTTGCCGCTGTCTGGCTCTATCTTAGCGCCTAGGAAAAACTTAACGCCCCGCACCATGGCAGACCAAATGCTTGCTATGGTGCGGCGGTGCGACAAAATTCTAATTGACGCTCTAGCTGTAGCAGTCTAATCGATGTTAAGATGTGCGGTACGCCGTAAATATATATAAGGGCAGTCCTCTTTTTCAAAAGAGGCGATAAGCGATGACAAAATTTGAGCAGAGCCAGCGCGATTTAGACAACCGCCAAGAGCCTATTTTCTCATTTGCAAATGCAGAATTAGGCCCTTTTGCGAATGCCTGTATCCGTATGATCGAAGGCCTCACAGGCCAGCGCCTTATCAAGCGTCTATATCTTGATTATGTGGATGAGAAGCGCCCTGATAAATATTTTTGGCAAGATGCGCTTGCACGCCTAAAGATCACGCTGAAAATCACCAAAGAGGAGGACGCCGCTATTCCAGCAACAGGCCGTCTGCTTATCATTGCCAATCATCCTTTTGGTGTGATTGATGGCGTCGCTCTGTGTGCGATGGTCTCTGAAGTGCGCTCTGATTACCGCATATTAACGCACCGTGTTCTGCGCCAAGCGCCTGCGGTGATGGATAATATTCTGCCGATTGATTTTGATGAAGATGAAAAGGCGTTGCGCAATAATTTGCAAACACGCAAAGACGCTGTCTCTCATCTAAAGGATGGCGGCGCTGTGATTATTTTCCCGGCCGGCGCGATATCGCTTGCCCCAAAATTGGTTGATAAGGCCGTTGATACGGAATGGAAAAAATTCGTCGCCAAAATGGCTTCTGTGCCAGATACGACCATCCTGCCTTTTTATTTTGAAGGCAAAAATTCGTTTCTCTTCCAATTTGCCCGCCGCATCAGCCAGACACTTGGCTATGCCTTTATGTTCAGAGAGATTAAGCGTCGCATGGGCTCAGACCTGCCTGTTATTATGCGTAACCCCATTCAATCAAATGACCTTGCAGCCTTTGATGATAGAGGCAAGATGACTGATTATTTGCGTCGTTCAACCTATGGCGCACAAAATGATGGCTAGGCGCTCAAAGCGCCTCTAGCGGCATCGTCTGCAATAAACAGAGCGGGCGACAAACCGCGTAAGATATAGTGGCAAATTCTGCCTCTGGTACAATCTCAATCTGTGAGGCGGTCGCATGATTGGATGATGATATCATTGTCCCAAAGCCAAGCGCCAACCCAGCCAACCCATAGCCTAGATTGAGCGATGATTCAAACCGCATAGGCGCAAGCGGTATCACAGCCACAAGCCCCCCTGCCTCACTCGCAAGCTGAGCAGGCCCCTTATGCACAGTGATAATCTCATCATTGGTCACGGCGATGATGCGCGTGCGATGTTGGTATTTCGCCATCAGGTGTAAATTGGCCATAGAGTGATCAAATCTTTTGCCGAAAAGCCCCAACCCCACCACAGATGAAGGCGTTAGATGATAAAGCGCTTTTTCGAAATCATTGCTATCTTGCTCAGCAATTTGAATATGATGAGCCGCCTTATGATGACCAGAATCAGACCCCTGATGCAGGCTATCCATATCGCCGATAATCGTCTCAGCTTGCAATCCTTGTTGCGCCAGATAATCGGCCGCCCCATCAAGCGCGATAAGCGGCATAGCACCTGCAAATTGACGCAAGGCCGTCTCATTCACATCCCCTTGCCCAATAATAACAGCTGATTTGTATGACATAATAAAAGGGCTTCCCTGTTGCGCCTGCGCCTCAAGATTAGCCGATGCGCCTGCAACAGGAAAGCCCCTTTGATTAGACCCTTATGTGGGGTCGTCTATTTTTCTCTAAAGGCAACAGAGGCTGCCTTTTGAATCGGTGAGAGGATGTAATCAAGAACGGTACGCTTGCCGCCGATGATATCAACCGTCACCTGCATGCCCGGCACAATATCAGGCACCACGTTCGAATTTGGGAAGCCCTTATCACCAATCTCAATCAAGGTCTCATAATAAGGTGGCACATTCTGCTCTTCGGTTGTGTTGCTAGCCACATGAATCACACTGCCTTCAAGCGCCCCATAGCGGGAAACATCATAGGCAGATAGCGAGATTCGTGCCAGTTGCCCTAGCGTCACATCTGCCACATCTTGCGGCAATAAACGCGCGCGCACCACATGCTCTGCATCAAGTGGCACAATCTCTGTTAGGATCGTACCAGCCTGCACAACCGCGCCCACTGTCTTAATATGCAAGGCTGAGACGACACCTGTTTCAGGCGCCCTGATATCAGCATAGGCAACACGCCCTTGCAGTGAATCTTGACGCGCCATCGCTTGCTCTAGCCCTGTTTGCGCTTCTACCAAATAGGTGGATGATTCAGCACGTCTTTGGCTTT
>DBMZ01000176.1 GCA_002299005.1 Alphaproteobacteria bacterium UBA685
TGGCTGTAATATTCAATCACGTAATTTGAATGAACGCGCACGGTGCCGGGCTTAGAGACACGACCGACATCATTGCGTCCCAAATCCAAAAGCATCAAATGTTCCGCACGCTCTTTGACATCTGCTAGCAAGTCAGCGGCATTGGCTTGATCTTCTTCGTCTGTTGCGCCGCGCTTTCTTGTGCCTGCAATAGGGCGGATGGTTACCTCGCCATCACGCAAGCGCACCAAAATCTCAGGGCTAGAGCCCACAACCGCCACATCATCCATCGCAAAATAGAATAGGAAAGGTGAGGGGTTAAGACGGCGCAAAGACCGGTAAAGCGAGATCGCCGGCAATTTAAAATCAATGCTAAAGCGCTGTGATAGAACAACCTGAAAAATATCACCCTTGGCGATATATTCCTTTGCTTTGCGGACCATCGCCTTATAGCCATCAGCAGGCATATTGCGGGTTGGCTCTACCTCTTGATGCGTAGCTTCACCATCTGGTGTGCCCGGCAAGGCCTCGCCCAGACGGGTTTTAGCCTCTTCAAGGCGTAAATTGGCGCTATCATAGGCCGCATCAGCTGTCAGGCCTGCAAGGGGGCGGATTTGTGTTGCCAGCGTTACCGTGTCTTTGAGCCTGTCAAAGATGGCGACAATCGAAGGACGCATCCAAATAGAATCATACGTATCAAGGGCAGGCGGGTTATCATCTGGTATTGCCTCTTGATGGCGGATCATATCATAGCCAAAATAGCCGAACAGACCGGCGGCCATAGACGGTAGTGGCGCTGTGCTTGGCATCGCGCCTTCTGCGATAAGCGCCCGCAATGAGGCCAATGGTGCCTCATCAACAGCGTCAAATGCCGTAATATCACTATCAGGGGTGCGGTTAATCTCAACAAGTGTGCCTTTTGAGCGCCAAATAACATCAGGCGAAATAGCGATGATAGAATAGCGGCCTCGTACCTCGCCGCCTTCAACAGATTCAAGCAGACAGGCATAAGGCATCTGCTTTGATAATTTCATCATAGCGCCAATGGCTGTCTCTGTATCTGAGACATATGTTTTATAAATGATTTGATTACGGCCAGCTTCATAATGGCGCACACAAAGCGCTCTATCATTATGCGCTAGCGGGTCACTTGTTGTTTCAGTCATAATCAAAGCCTTTATTGCAACTCACCCAATGAAGGGGGTATGGGCAAACAGCGCGAAAATAGGGGCGCTGTTTGCCTGTAATATGAAGATTAGCGACTTGCTTGTACCAATAGCTCGCGCACTGCTTCTTGGTTCAATGTCAGATCTAACTCTTCCGATAGGGTCAGCGCGAGTGATGCTGTCCAATCAGTCTGAACATTGCTTGCCAATGAGCGTGTTAGCTGTGTTGCCAATGTTGAGACTGTCTCATCATCAGCTGGCAAAGTGGCATCATTGCGCACAAGGATAGCGGCATCACCTGTTTCCACAATCGCACTGTCACCTGCGGCGAGTGCAAAAGTCTGGTTCGCAATCAGATTGGCAGATGGATGGTCAAGGCCAACAGCTGATCTCTTGAAGGTTGCGACAGTGGCAGCATCAAACGCATTGCCAGACGCAAGCGCGTCTTCGGCGGCTTTATTGGCGGCTTTAACAGCTTCTGCTAGCTTATAGTCGGCAATGGCGCGATCTTTAACCTCTGATAGAAGACGCGGTGCCGCATCTGTCTCGGCGATAAGCTGGCTTACAAAGAAGGTTGCCTCGCCTGTTTCGGCTAGGACTGAAACTTCGTCATCTGCAAGGTCCCAGCCAATCGCAAGGAAGTTGCTGTCAGATGAGATGGACATCTCTGGCTCTGTGCCATCAATTGTCAGACCATTCACGTCAATCGGCGCAAGCTGTGTGACAGATACACCAATCTTAGCGGCGGCTTCTTGCAAGCTCGCACCTGAACCAAGTGTATCTTCCAATTCATTCGCCCGCTCATAGACAAGGTCTAGGGCTTGTTCAGCGCGCAAGGTTGCTTCCAATGTGCTTCTGACATCTTCAAGGGTTGATTCACCGCCTGGTGTGATTGTGCCAACTTGTAGCACGTGGAAGCCAAAGGCGGTTTCAATCGGGCCGACAACATCGCCTTCATTCGCGGCAAAGGCGCCTGAGGCAAGGGCAGGGTCAAGTGATGTTTCACGCACCGCACCAAGATTGATATCATCTTTGGTCCAGCCAAGACGCGCATCTGCGACAGTGGCAAAATCTGCTGAGGCAAGCTCATCAATCGCGCCATTTGCGTCTTCTTGTGTTTCAAACACCATTTGGCTTAGCACACGTGTCTCAGGGGTGATGAACTCATCACGGCGCAAATCAAAGGCACCTTGCACATCTTCATCTGATAATGTGATGCCTGCCTCAATCATTGATGGGTCTAGGATGATGGCGTCGAACTGGCGAAGAAGCGGCGCATCATAATTTGACGCATTCTCATCAAAATAGGCTGATAGGGCGCTATCAGATGGTGCGGCAATGGCATCTGCCTGCACGTCAAAGGATACAAAAGACGCTGTACGCTCTTCTAGCTGGAAGGCTGAGAGCGCGGCGGCGGCATTATAAGGATAAAGCGCAGAGGCGGCAATCGCGCCCATAATTTGGTCACGCTCCAATGTTTCAGTCAGACGGTCAAGGTAATCTTGCTCGCTAAGGCCGATTTGCGCCAAAGACTGCAAGAAACGACCTTCGGTAAATTCGCCAAACTCATCTTGGAACGCACGTTCTTGGCGAATAGCTTGTGTTTGCATGTTTCTGGTAACGGCAAGACCAAGACGTTCTGCTTCGGCAGAAAATAACACTTTGCGTGCGAGTGAGCCCATCACTTCATTGAGAAGAGGTGTTTGCAAAGCTTCACCGACAGATAGGCCTGCGCCAAGATTGCGACGCGCTCTATCAAATTCAATAGCCGCTTCTTGTGTCGAAAAGCTCTTATCGCCTGCCGATACAGCTTTGTTGCCCGAAAAGCTTCCTGAGGTGATATCGCCAATTCCCCAAAGGGCGAAACCGCCTGCTAAGAATATCAGGAAGGCTTTCATGATTGGTGATTTCGCACCTGTGCGCATTGCCTGTAGCATGTCTCTACTTTCTTTATACCGTCTTGTGTCCTGACAATCTGTCTGGCCATCTTATAGTCTTTAAAAACTCGTCCGCACATTATACAGGTCTATTCAGCGAAAATTCAATGATTAAGGTTCTATAATCTTTAAAATTTTCATGATAGGCTCTGAGCCATCATTCAGCCAGAAATACCAAGAAGGGTTATCAATGATTATCGCAGCGAATTGGAAGATGAATCTGACATGGGACGACGCGCATAAATTGGCGGCTGATATGTCTTATTTAGCCGTAAATTCTAAGGTTGGCGGCAGTGAGACGAGCGAAATCATCATATTTCCGCCGGCGCTTTATGCGTCTTTTGTGCAAAAAGCTTGTCAAGCGGGAGGCCTATCTTTTG
>DBMZ01000177.1:0-473 GCA_002299005.1 Alphaproteobacteria bacterium UBA685
TGTTTGAATGAATCTAATTATTAGATAGCGATGTTATGAACAGGCTTTGCGGTGCTGTCAAATTGAAAGCTAGACAAGGCGCGCTTATCAATGGCACTTTTGCGCCTGATAATCATAAAAGGAGGCAGCATCATGCGTGATGTGACAATTTTCCATAACCCACGCTGCAGTAAGTCGCGCCAAGCGCTTGCCTTGCTAGAAGAGGCCGGAATTACGCCAACCATTCGGTTGTACCTTGAAGATGTGCCGCAAAGTGATGAGATAAAGGAGCTGCTTGCCAAGCTTGATATGCCATGTGCGGCTGTGTTGCGCAAAGGTGAGGATGCCTATAAGGCGCATTTTAAGGGCGTAAATGAAGAAGACGCGCTTATCCAATTGCTAGAAGCGCATCCGAAAGTGTTAGAGCGGCCCATCATTATCAAAGGTGATAAGGCGGTGATTGGCCGCCCGCCAGAGGCGTTACTATCCTTAAT
>DBMZ01000177.1:639-1065 GCA_002299005.1 Alphaproteobacteria bacterium UBA685
GCTTGCCCTGTTCTGGCTGATTCTTGGGCCGCGTGACCAATGCGCACGGCCCAAATACCATCATCAAGTGACACTTCGACCTCTGCCTTGCCACGCACAACCTCTAGGAATTTGACATGTTGGTGATAGGTGGAACCATTATGGTCACCTGCGGCCAAGATCGTCTCGTCAATCGGTGCCAATTTAGTTGTCGGTGCACAGGTGGCGCGCTTTGATGTGATGATTTGCGGTATTGGCCGTGCCTCTTCTGGCCCTGACCAAAAGCGTGCGGGGCCCGGCAATTTCACCTCGATTTTGCCATCAGGGCCAATCGCATGAATCATTTCCTGAAACTCTGAGCCTTCAGCAAACATCGATAATTCAAGCATCGCCCGCGTGCCATTGGCGAAATCAACTATCACATAGCCGCAATCCCAAATATCAGAC
>DBMZ01000177.1:1277-2542 GCA_002299005.1 Alphaproteobacteria bacterium UBA685
GAAGGCAAAGCGATGTTCTGTGATGCTGAGCATCTTGATACCGCCTGTCACATCTTGGACATTGTGAATGAACTCTTGCAAAGGCGGCATATAGCGATATTCCATCGCCACCCATACAGGCGCGCCATAGCTTTGCTTGAACGCCTCAATACGCGCGAAATCTGCCGGGTCTGTATAAAGCGGTTTTTCCACCAAAATCGGCAAGGTCACATGTTTGGCAATCTCTTCAAGCTGGCCTATATGACAGTGATTGGGGCTTACAATCAGCAAGCAATCAAGCGGCTTATGCGCCAATAGGGCCGCCAATGTATCAGCAAAGATAACATCAGGCGCAATCGCTTGTGCGGCCGCACGCATGCCGGCATCAGGCTCATAAATCACAGCGGCACACGCATCATCCATAAGCGCGATATTGCGTAAATGCTCGCCGCCCATCATGCCACAACCAATAATGCCGTAATGTACTGTCATTTTCTCACTCTCTGTTACCTTAACCGCGAGGTATAATGCGCGCGTTCTGGCGCAAACCATGTTCGCGAATATTCTATCTTTTTTCCTGTTTGAGACCAGCCAAATCTCTCTATAAAGCCCATTTGTGCAGATGTTTTTTCATCAGCCGGGGCGCGGTGCCAGCTTGGCGGAGGCGCAAGCGATATGCGGTCTTCGACTTTTGAGATTATCAGCCCTAATTCCTGCTGGTAGTAATGATAGAGTGACTGCGATAAATCTTCTGCTTTGATGTCATGCGCACAAGAGCCATCAAGCCAAATCTCTTCTAAAGCAACCGCCAAATTATCAAGATAGCGCACACGCCGAAACCGATAGGCTGACTGTGATGCACCAAAATTTGGCAAATCATCGGCTTTACGTATTTTAACAAAATCAATCAGCCGCGCAGATGGCAGGCCGCCCCCCTCAGGTAGCTCTAGGCGGAAAAAATTATAAAGAGAGGCCTCCATGCCGCTGGTAAGGCTTGTGCGCGAAACATAATTGCCAGAGCCTTGCTTGCGCGTGATGAGGCCAATGTGCGTTAAATGCGCCAATGATTTGCGCAATGTGCCAACCGCTACCTGATATTGGCGGGCCATCGCGCGCTCTGGCGGTAATTTTGTATCAGGCACAAGGTGGCCCGCACTGATTTGGCGCGCAATATGTTCAGCAATCTGTCTAAAGATAGGCAGGGCGCCTTCTTGCGGGGCGCCATCTAGGGCTTGCAAGTCATATGAGGGCGCTAAGGCCGGTTTATTTTGCGCTAATGGCACGTC
>DBMZ01000130.1:0-11872 GCA_002299005.1 Alphaproteobacteria bacterium UBA685
TGGCACGATAACAGATACCAGCCAGGGGCGCTTATCCCCATCAACCATTGCCTGTTCAATCTCAGGCTCAATTGTCAGCATCGCTTCGACACGGCTTGGCGCAATATTATCGCCCCCTGAATTGACGATGATATCTTTTTTGCGCCCGGTGATAGAAATAAACCCGTCATCGGCGATTTCGGCAATATCCCCTGTATAAAGCCAGCCATCCTTGACGGTTGCGGCGGTTGCCGCCTCATCAGACCAATAGCCCTTCATAACACAAGCACCACGCGCTAATAACTCACCATCTTCAGCAATTTTCACTTCAACACCGCTCACAGCCGGGCCAACCGTATCGATACGAATATGACCTGGGCGATTTGCTGAAATCAGCGGACTGGCTTCTGTTTGGCCATAACCTTGCAAAATATTAATGCCAAGACCAAGGAAGAAAAACCCAATATCAGGATTAAGCGCGGCACCGCCTGAGACAAAGAATTTCAGACTACCACCAAGGCGCGCACGCACTTTGTTGCGGACAAGCCGGTCAAGGATCTTGTCTTGAATGCTTTCGGCAAAGGACAAAGCCTCACCACGCGCACGTTTCGCACCAAGGTCAGCGGCTTTGAAGAATAATTTCTCGCTCACCCCGCCCTTTGCGCGCACGCCTCTGGTGATACGGTCATGCAAAACCTCATAAAGGCGCGGCACGGCTGTCATCAAAGTTGGCTGAACTTCGGTCAAATTCAACGCGATCTGATCAGGACTTTCACAATACCAAACTTCACTTCCCATTTGGAACGGCAAATGCATGCCAGCTGTATGCTCATACGAATGTGACAGTGGCAATAGCGATAAAAAGCGCGCATTATTCACAGCATTGCCTTCTTCTAGCAATTCTGCCGCGGCATCAACATTTGACTGGATAGAGCGGTGCGTTAACATCACCGCCTTTGGGCGACCACCTGTGCCTGATGTGTAGATAAAGCAACAAGTATCATCTGCCTGTTGCGCCTCGATACGCGCGGCTAGGTCATCACACGGCTCAGATGCGGCAAGCGCTTCTTCGAAATAGCTGACGGCTGTTGATTTATCACCCTTTATCGCCTCATCATTTTCAAAGATAACCATATCCTTGATAGATTTGTTCTTGGCCGCCGCCAAAAGCAAACGGGCCGCCATCATGCCGCCTGAAGAAAAAATGAAGCTAGCGCCTGAATGTTCAAGGATATAGCGATGGTCATCTTCGGTATTGGTCGTATAAGCAGGAACAACAATGGCCCCAATTGACATCACAGCAAGGTCACAAATCGCCCATTCTGACCGGTTTTCAGAACAGATAACAACACGGTCACCTGCCCCAATGCCTTTTGCTAGCAATAGGCTGGCTGTGCGGCTTACCTTATCAGCGATTTGATCCCAATTTTGGCCGCCCCATTCCCCCTGTTTTTTATCAAACAGAAATGGCTTAGTACCATTTGCCTTTGCACTTTCAAAAAATGACCGTGGCAAATTGGCATTATCCCAATTCAAATCACTTATACCCATCAAACTCTCCCTAGATATGCCTCTTCATCAACCAAAGGCAAAACATGTCTTATTCGTGTAATTTAACTTCTTTTATTTAGCATTGTGAACCCCTGATAAGGCTCTTTAATGAAATATTGCTTGCCTCAGACAGGTTGGCAAAAGCCGTCTCTTCAATTGTCAGATGTGCGATTGTCGCGGTCGGAAAATGCATCAGCTCAGGCGCAAAATTATCGTCATCTGACAGGCGGTTTAACAAAATCGCAAGGGCGGGATTATGACCAAGCAAAAGCAGTGATTGCGCGTTTGATGCTTTAATCATATCAAACAGATAAAGCGCTGAGGCATTATACAGCCCCTCTTCTATCGTCTGGTTTTGCGGCGCTAGCCCCTCTTGCATCATCAATTCAAGCGTCTGGCAAGTGCGCTTTGCTGAGGAGCATAACACCTGTTCTGGCTGGGTAAATTTTGCGCGAAATAATGCCCCCAATTTAAGGGCATCCGCGCAACCAGAAGGCGCTAATTCGCGCGCTTTGTCAGTTGCGCCAATCGCCATAGCTCTGGCATGTCTTACAAGATAAAGATCGCGCATTTAAAAAGTCCCACATATATAGGCGTATTGAGCGTTACACATAGCCATAATTCGCCAGCTTCTGTCAAATAAGACCGTAAGCTATTTGACATAAATTTGTGAACTTTTATAACATAGATCTATCATCATGAGAGAGCGTTAGAAAATGCCACAATCACCATCTTCCCGAAACCCGCAAAACTTCCTTGAAATGGTGGGAAACACCCCCCTTATCAGACTGAATGCGGTATCAGACGCCACAGGCTGCGAGATTTACGGCAAGGCTGAATTTGCCAATCCTGGCGGGTCTGTTAAAGACCGTGCGGCAAAAGGGATTATCGAGGCGGCAGAAGCCTCTGGCGCGCTCTCAGAAGGCGGTGTGATTGTCGAAGGCACCGCTGGCAATACCGGCATATCTCTGACACTTGCGGGCAATTCTAGGGGCTATAAATCGGTTATTGTGATGCCTGAGACACAAAGCCAAGAGAAAAAAGATGCCTTGCGTGTTTGCGGGGCTGATTTGCGCCTTGTGCCCGCTGTTCCCTATCGTGATCCCAATAATTATGTGCGCTATTCTGAGACACTTGCGAACCAGCTTCGCGAAGAGCTTGGCGGCGGCGTTATTTGGGCTAATCAATTTGATAGTCTTGCCAATCGTCAAGGCCATATAGAGGGCACAGGCCCTGAAATTTGGGCGCAAACAGATGGCAAGATTGACGGCTTTATCTGTGCGGTTGGCTCTGGCGGCACATTGGGCGGGCTATCGCTTTTCCTGAAAGACAAGAATCCAGATATTCAAATTGGGCTAGCAGATCCGCTCGGCTCTGCGCTGTTTCATCATTATCGTCATGGTGAATTAAAATCAGAGGGCAATTCAATCTCTGAGGGCATTGGACAAGGGCGTATTACGGCAAATCTTGACGGTATCACGGTTGATAGAGCCTATCAGCTATCTGATGAGGATGCTTTACCAATAATTTATGATTTAATGGCCCATGAAGGCCTCTTTCTAGGCGGCTCTTCGGCGATTAACATTGCAGGCGCTGTGGCAATGGCCAAGGATCTTGGGCCAGGTCATATGATTGTCACGATTTTATGTGACTCAGGGCATCGCTATCAGTCAAAGGTCTGGAATCCAGAATTCCTGAGAAGCAAAAATCTGCCTGTCCCAAGTTGGTTGGCGTAGTATATCATGAGCCATCTTATTTCCATTGCCGATTTTCAAACTATCCAGAATGATGATGATGTTCTGATATTTGACGCAACCTTTGTTCTGCCAACAATGAAGCGCAACGCGCCTGTTGAGTTTGAGCAAATACATATTCCCAAAGCGCAGTTTTTTGATATCGATAAAATCGCCGATACGACAAGCGACTTGCCGCATATGGTGCCAAGCCAAGAGGCTTTTACCCAAATGATGCGCGCGCTTGGTGTTTGTAATCATCATAAAATCATCGTCTATGATAACTCCCCTTTCCTATCAGCTGCGCGTGCTTGGTGGCTTTTGCGCCTATTTGGCAAAGAGGACATATTCGTCCTTGATGGCGGCCTGCCAGCCTATGTTACAGCCGGTGGCCAAACTACGCATGGCAAAGCGGACAGCCTGCCGGAGGGCGATTTTACCGCGCAAACACCTTTGGCAAATCTGATCCTATTCAGCGATTTGCGCGCCCAAATAGACGCGGGCGCCGATATTCAAATCATTGATGCACGCCCGCAAGGCCGCTTTGATGGCAGTGTGCCAGAACCTCGCGCAGGCTTGCGGTCAGGTCACATGCCGGGCGCGATTAATGTGCCCGTGACAGACCTTCTCGATAAGCAGACAGGCACATTGCACGATAAGGCGCAGTTGCGGTCATTATTTTCAAGCGCTGGTTTGGATTTTGAAAAGCCTGCAATTACAAGCTGTGGCTCTGGCGTAACAGCCGCCGGCCTCACCCTCGCGCTTGCCGAATTGGGCAAATATGATATCGCGCTCTATGATGGGTCTTGGTCTGAATGGGGCGCCAGTGACGCCCCAATCATCTGTTCTTAATCTTGTTTCTAGTGATCTAGAATCTGGCTCAAAAATAGCTTTGTGCGGTCATTCTTTGGCTTAGTAAAGAATGTCTTCGGGTCATTTTGCTCAATAATCTCGCCGCCATCCATAAAGATAACGCGGTCAGCGACCTTGTTCGCAAAGCCCATCTCGTGCGTCACAACAAGCATCGTCATGCCTGTATCGGCTAGCTCGATCATCACATCTAGCACTTCTTTAATCATCTCAGGATCAAGCGCTGATGTTGGCTCATCAAACAGCATAATCTTTGGCTGCATGCACAATGAACGCGCAATCGCCACACGCTGTTGCTGACCACCTGATAGCTGGCCAGGATATTTATTGGCCTGTTCTGGAATCTTCACACGTGCCAAATATTCCATCGCCATTTCTTCAGCTTCTCTCTTAGGCATCTTGCGAACCCAGATTGGCGCCAAAGTACAGTTTTCAAGAACTGTCAAATGCGGGAATAGGTTGAATGATTGGAACACCATACCAACATCAGAGCGGATTAATTCCAAGTTCTTAAGGTCACTTGAAAGCTCTGTGCCATAGATATTGATGCTACCTTCTTGGTGCACTTCAAGACGGTTAATACAACGGATTAATGTTGATTTACCTGAACCAGAAGGCCCACAAATAACGATACGCTCACCTTGTGCAACTTCAAGATTAATATCTTTAAGCACATGGAACTGACCATACCATTTGTGCATATCTTCAATCTTTACAACGATTTCAGACTGTTTTGCTGATTTAGCCATAATGACAATCCCTTATTTATGTTCTGTGCTGAGGCGGTTTTCCAACCACAGCGAATAACGTGACATTGCAAAACAACTTACAAAGAAGAAGAGCGCAACGAATAGATATGTTTCAGTTGATAGACCATTCCATTTGGCATCTGCCAAGGCGGCACGGCCAATCCCTAGCGGGTCTAGCAAGCCAATAACCACAACCAATGTTGTATCCTTATACAAGCCAATGAAGGTATTCACGATCCCAGGGATCGAGATTTTCAAAGCCTGTGGCAGAGTTACAAGACGTGTTGTCTGCCAATAATTAAGGCCCATCGCATCAGCCGCCTCATATTGGCCTTTTGGAATCGCCTGAATACCACCTCTTATAACTTCTGCGATATAGGCTGACGCAAAGAAGGTCACCATAATCAGAACACGCAACAACAAGTTAAATGTTGTGCCAGGTGGCAAGAAATAGTTCAGCATGGTCGATGCCACAAACAACAAAGTAATCAGCGGCACACCACGCATAAATTCAATGAACGCAATGGATATAACGCGCACTGATAACAGACGTGATTGACGCCCTAGCGAGAGCGCGATGCCCAATGGCAGTGACGCTGAAATGCCTGTCACACCAACGATCATTGTGAGCATGAAGCCACCAAATGTGTTTGTGCCAACCTCTGGCAGACCCAAAATACCGCCGCAAATTAGGAAATAAGCAACAAATGGATAGGCTGCTGAGAACCATAAAAGCTGGCGACGCATAGGCGTTTTTGGATAAAGCAAGGGGGCAACAGCCACAAAAAGAAGCACAAAGGCAACGTTCGGGCGCCATCTCTCTGCATGCGGATAGAAGCCATAGACGAATTGACCAATACGCTTGGTAATAACCGCCCAACAAGCACCGCTATCAATTTCACGGCATTCTGCTCTTGATGAGGCATCAACAACCGCATCAAGCACAAACCAGCCCGCCACACTCTGAATTAACCAATAAAGGAAATAGATTGTGATAAGTGATAAGATTGTGTTGTTTACACTTGAAAATAAGTTCGTGCGCAACCAGCCGACGATACCAATGGTACCCGGAGGCGGTGGCAGATCAGGGTGTGAGCCTGGCGCATAAGTTTGTTTATCAGCCATCTTTATATCCCCTTATCTATCTACCAGCTTCACAGAGCTGTTATACCAGTTCATCGCCATTGAAATTGACAGTGAAATAATCAGGTACATGCCCATAACCAGAAGCATTGTCTCAATTTCACGACCTGTTTGGTTCAAAGTGATACCACCCAATGTCGCAACCAAATCCATATAACCAATCGCAATCGCCAAAGATGAGTTCTTTGTTAAGTTCAAATATTGCGAGGTTAGCGGCGGGATAATCACACGGCGTGCTTGCGGTAAGATAACAAGGCTCATCACACGGCCGGGACGAAGGCCAAGCGCTTCGGCGGCTTCTCTCTGGCCTTTATGAATTGCCAAAATACCTGCGCGCACATTCTCTGCGATAAAGGCCGCAGTATAAATAGCAAGCGCAAAGGTCAAAGCCACAAATTCAGGCAATAAATGCATGCCGCCTTTGAAGTTAAAGCCCTTTAGCACCGGATATTCAAATGAAACAGGTGAGCCAGAGACCACAAATGCCAATGCTGGCACAGCGATAAGAACAGCCAAATTCACGCCGAAAACAGGCAGTTGACGCCCTGTTTCAGCCTGCAACTTCTTGGCGTGACGTTTGAAGAAAACAGCAAACACAATGGCGGCCACGACAGCAAGATAGACAGCCGCAATGCCGGTCTCTGCAATCGGTTCAGGCACATAGAAGCCACGATTGGTCAAGAATGAGATATCGCCGAAATTATAGGCGTTCTTTGGGCGTGGCAATGTGTTGATGATGATGCCATGCCATAGCAAAATATGCAGCAAAATCGGCACGTTACGGGTAAATTCGATATACCAATAGGTCACATTACGCGCCAACCAGTTATTCGATAGGCGAATAATACCAAGGATAACCCCCATGATAGTCGCCAATATAATGCCAAAAACTGCCACAAGGAAGGTGTTGAGCAAACCAACAAACGCGGCACGTAAATGCGACGAGCGGTTAGTGTATTCAACTAATGTTTGATTGATATCATAACCCGCAGGCTGGGATAAGAAATCAAACCCAAAATTCTTATTCAAAGCGGCAAAGTTCGTTACAAGGTTGCTTATCAGCCACCCAAACGAGCCAAACACTGCCAAAATAACGAGGATTTGAATCACAACGGCGCGCGATTCTTCATGCCTCCAAATACGTGCAAGAAAGTCCACTATCTGACCTTTAGTAGTTGTTTAAATGGTTTAAATAAAAAATGAGGCGGATCCAAGGGAGCCGCCTCAAAAAAATCAAATATCAAATTACTTGATTGGTGGGATGTAGTGTAGGCCACCGTCACGTGCAAGAGCGTTCATGCCGCGTGATAGACCAAGTGGTGTCAAGTTACGCTCAAATGATTCAGCATAGTTACCAACCTGTGACAGGATGTTCAATGCCCAATCGCTTGAAAGACCAGCTTGCTCAGCACCCTGTAGTGGGTCAACGCCTAGAAGACGGTTGATTTCTGGGTTGTCGTTAACCTGTGCGCCTAGCTGTGCTGCGTTTGCAGATGTGATACCTAGCTCTTCGCCAGCCATCATTGCTTTTAGCGTCCATGATACGATGTCTGCCCAGTTATCGTCGCCTTCACGTACGACAGGACCTAGAGGCTCTTTTGACACAATCTCAGGAAGAATTACGTGTGCGTCTGGTGCATCAAATGTTGCACGTGTTGCAGCAAGGCCTGAACCGTCTGTTGTGTAAACGTCACAACGGCCAGCAAGGTAGCTTTCGCGTGCTTCTGCGTTTGTTTCAATCGGCACTGGCTCATATGACATGCCGTTGCTTGAGAAATACTCAGCTAGGTTCAATTCAGTTGTTGTACCTGTCTGGATACATACAGATGCGCCATCTAGTTCAGATGCTGAGCTTACGCCCAATGCAGCTGGTACCATAAATGCCTGGCCATCATAATAGTTAACGCCGATGAATGTCTGCGCTAGGTCAACGTCACGGCTGAATGTCCATGTTGTGTTACGTGACAAGATTTCGCCTTCGCCAGCAGCAAGCTTTGTAAAGCGTGTCTTACCAGTGGCTGTTACGAACTCAACCTTTGATGCGTCGCCAAGAACAGCTGCGGCTACTGCGCGGCAAAATTCTACGTCGAAACCAGTCCAGTTACCAGCATCATCCGGGCTCGCAAAACCTGTTAGGCCTGTGTTAACAACACAGTTCAAGTGGCCGCGGTCACGAACGTCTTCTAATGTACCAGCGTTTGCTGATGTAGCCGCAACCACACCTGCAAGACCGGCCATAGCGATCAAAATTTTTTTCATTGTTTCATTCCCTCAAAGAATTAGATAGTTTGGTATTAGTGCCACTAGTGACACTCCCCCCAATTGGGCCTTATTATTAAGCAAGTTTCACCCCCTTGCAAAGGTTTATTTCGTTAAAACGGAATTATGAGTAACTTTCCGCTATTAAAGAGAGTCAACACATGGCTAAAAGTTCAAAATTTGATAAAAAAACCGAAATTATGCATGTCAGCCTTGACCCGCAAGGCAATCATGGCATCCCTAACCCACCTATTTACCGCGCTTCGACGATTTTAAGCGAGACGATGGCGCAGTATCGAGGCGAAGAGCCATCCGCCTATGATTATGGGCGTGTTGGCACGCCGACATCGCGCGCGTTTGAAGAGGCCATCTGCGCACTCTATGAGGCAGATGACGCTATCTCGACCCCTTCTGGCTTATCGGCGATTAATACGGCTTTGCTGACCTATGCCAAATCAGGTGATCATATTCTATTTCCAGACTCCCTTTATGGCTCGACACGTCGCTTCGTGACCAAGATGTTGCCAAATTATGGGGTAGATGTTGAATTCTATCCGGCGCGCATTGATGCAGCCATCGCCGATTATATTAAGCCTAATACGTCTGTTCTTTATCTTGAAAGCCCCGGCTCTCTGACGTTTGAATTACAAGATATCCCCGCTATGGTGGCTATCGCGCAAGAGAAGAACATCACCACGATGCTTGATAATACGTGGGGCACCGCTCTCCATCATAATGCGCTGAATATGGGGGTCGACATCATCCTTGAAGCGGCGACAAAATATATCACAGGCCATTCAGATGTGAATCTAGGCATTGCCTGTGCACGTGGCTCTCATGCCAAGAAATTGCGTTTTGCGACAACCGCCCTTGGCATGTGTGCTGGCCCTGAGGATTTATATCTTGGGGTGCGCGGCCTGCGGACAATGTCACTGCGCCTTAAACAATCTGAGGCAAATGGCCTTGCCCTTGCGCAGATGATAGAGATGCAACAAGAAGTGAAGGCTGTGTTGCACCCTGCCCTTGAAACTTCGCCAGATCATGCGATCTATAAGCGTGATTTCACAGGTTCATGCGGGTTATTTGGGTTTATCTTATCGCCATCACTTGACCAAGCGGTCATTGATAAAGCGGCCAACAACCTCAATCTGTTGCAAATTGGGGCAAGCTGGGGTGGTTTTGAGAGCTTGATAACGCAAGCCATCTTAACTTCAAAAATGAGGGAATTTGCACCAGATATGCCAGATGGTTATCTGATGCGTATTTATGCGGGTCTTGAAGATCAACAGGATTTGCTAGCGGATGTACAACAATTTTTTGATGCACTCCGCTAGCATTTATGCCTGTTAAGCCGACGCTTTGCGCCCTTTGAAGTTCGCACTGCGCTTCATGCGGTTATTGCCTGTCTTATTATCACCTGATGGGCCGCCAGCTGTCTTTGCCTTACGCTCTGCGCGTGATGGCTTGGCTGTGCCCTTACGAGGCGGCTTTGCTGAAGCTTTACCTGATGGCTTGCGTGATTTTGAGAAAGACTTCTTACCTGTTGGCTTATCTGACTTGCCTTCTTCTCTTTCGAAAAAGCCTGGCTTTCCATTATTCTGCTTTGGCTTGCGCGGCCTATCATCAAATTGACGCCTGTCATCAGATTGACGCTTATCGTCAAAATCTCTTGAACCAAACTCTCTTTGCTCTTTTGGCTTTCTTGCCGGCTTGCGTGCTGGTCCTCTTGCGCCGTCATTTGACCAATCATTGCGTGATTTATCATTACGGGGCTTATCACTTCTTGATTTATCACCGCGCGGCTTATCACCAGATTTAGCGAATTTATCGGCTTTTTTGAACTTACCGCCAGTTTCAGATTTTTTCTTACGGTCAGGCTTGCCCTTCCATTGTGAGCCACCATCACGGCTCTTCTCACCAAAACGACGCTTACCGCCCTCACCATCAGCTGACTTATCAAATGATTTGCCAGATGGCTTACCC
This sequence comes from Alphaproteobacteria bacterium UBA685, assembly GCA_002299005.1. GTDB lineage: Bacteria > Pseudomonadota > Alphaproteobacteria > Puniceispirillales > Puniceispirillaceae > UBA685. The sequence continues at coordinate 10,268 of DBMZ01000130.1, forward strand.
GCTGGCTTACCAGAGGCCTTAGCCGTACCACGTTCGCCGCCAAGAGAGACGCCCATCAGCTTTTCGATATCGCGCAAATAGCTTTTCTCTGAACGGTCCACAAGTGAAACAGCGATACCTTTACGCCCCGCACGGCCTGTACGACCAATACGGTGAACATAGGATTCCGCAATATTCGGCATGTCATAATTCACGACCAAAGACACATCTGAGATATCAAGGCCACGACCAGCAAGGTCTGTTGCCACCAATACAGGCACCTCACCTGACTTGAACTCATCCATGATATGGCGTCTTTGCCCAAAGGATTTATCACCATGCAAAGATTGCGCGATAATCCCTGATTTAATCAGCTGTACCTGTACCTTATCAGCCCCTCTTTTGGTTCTGGTGAAGATAATCACCTTTGACCAATCTTGATCCTCAAGAACAGAGAGAAGCTGTGCGGGCTTTTGCGGCTTATCTACAAAGATGATTTCCTGCTTCACATTCTTTGCAGGCTCAGACTCACGGCTCACCGCGATACGCTTTGGACTGCGCAGAAGCTCATTTGCGAGCTTTTCAATCGGCTTTGGCATTGTGGCAGAGGTCAAGATTGTTTGACGCTCATCTGGCACAGTTGACATAATCTCTCTGATAGCTGGCACAAACCCCATATCGAGCATTTGGTCCGCCTCATCAAGCACAACATAGCTAACATTTGAAAGGTCAGCCGCGCCTGTTTCAATATGGTCAATCAGGCGGCCTGGCGTTGCGACAATCAAATTCACGCCCTTCGCTAGCGCACGAAGCTGTCCTTCATAGCGGGCACCGCCGACAATCAAGGCAGAGGCGAATTTCATATGTTGGCCATAAATGCGCGCATTATCAAGAATTTGCGAGGCTAGCTCTCTTGTAGGCGTCATAATCAGAACGTCACATTTGCCCTTTTGAGGACGGCCATTCATGCGTGATAAGAACGTTAATAGCGGCAACATAAAGGCCGCTGTTTTACCGGTGCCTGTTTGGGCAATACCGATGGCATCATTCCCCTCAAGCAATACAGGTATCATCTCTGCTTGAATAGGAGATGGTTTTTCATAACCAAGTGTTGTGATGGCTTTCTGGACGGGCTTTGCGAGCCCTAAATCGTCAAAATTTGTCAAAAGACTAATACTTTCTATTTATACAAAAACATTTAAAAGAGCTGTCAAAGCTCTATCAGCTGCGCCATTTCTTTTTGGCAACATCATCAGCGGCGCGCGCTTCGACCCATGATAGCCCATTGTCTGTTTCTTCTGCTTTCCAAAATGGCGCATCTGTCTTCAGATAATCCATCATGTAGTGAACAGCCTCTAGCGAAGCTGTGCGATGGGCTGACGAGGCGGCAACCATGACAATCATGTCTTGCGGCCGAAGGCGCCCAACGCGGTGAATAATACGAATGCCGCTCAAATCCCATTTCTCTTGGGCTTGTTGTGCAATCGCTGTGATTTGCTTTTGAGTCATCCCTTCATAATGCTCAAGATGTAGCGCGGTAAGGCCGCCATGGCTGTCTCTGACCGTGCCAAAGAATAAAGATATCGCACCAACAGCATCTGCCTTTAGCGCTTCAACCTCAGCCGA
>DBMZ01000130.1:12080-14313 GCA_002299005.1 Alphaproteobacteria bacterium UBA685
CACCGCTAGCCCCCTGTGACAGGTGGGAAAAAGGCAATCTCATCATTTGGTGATATGACATCTTCCTTGTCAGCAAAGTCTTGATTGATGGCGACGCGAATAACACCCTCATGCGCAAAAGCGGCCTTGTGGCCGTCGGAACGCTCACAAAGATAGGATATAAGTTGTGATATGTTTGTCACATTTGCGGGACAGTCTAATTGTTCTTGCGCACAACCAGTATGATCTCGCAACCACGCGAAATAGCGAATTACCATTAATTTGCCTTCTTACTAAAGCATTATAAATGGCAGTTTTTGTCCTTCTGGAACTTCTCCCAATTCGTAGGGAAGCTCTGCCAGTCCATCAGCCCCTGTCAGAGATGAAAGCACCCCTGCCCCTTTGCGGCCATGCGGCAACATGACAGTCTCGCCGTCATTTGTCAAAGTTAGTTTTACACGCATGAATTCAGCCCGCTCATTAGGCGACTTTTTTACCGCAAAACCAGCCTTAATTTTCAATGAAGTCAGGGGCTTGAATGTTCCTGACGCTAATTTATGTAAAGTTGGCAAAACAAATAAATGCGTGCAGACATAGACCGCCACAGGGTTGCCGGGCAAGCAAAACACCGGCTTGCCGTCTAAAATAGATGCCGCCACAGGCCGGCCCGGCTTAATGGCCACGCGCCAAAATAGTGATTTTGCACCACAATCAGCCAAGGCAGCTTGGCTATGATCTTCATCACCGCCAGAGGCGCCGCCAGATGAGATAATCACATCACACTCTTGTGTGGCGCGGCGATAAGCATCAGCAAGCGCGTCCTTATTATCCTCGATAATGCCGCCATCTATTACTTGATGCCCTGCTTGTTCAATCAGCGCGGCTATCATCGGACGGTTTGAATCATAGATCTGGCCAGTTGTCTTTTTCTTGGATGAAGCGACATCAACCAGCTCATCACCTGTTGAAATGACACAAATGCGCAACGGCTTAAAAACAGCGATAGAAGAGATACCGGCCGCCGCCGCCTGCCCTATATCAGCGGGGCCAATCACACAGCCTTTGGTAATAACACGCTCGCCTATGGCCAGATTTTCGCCTGCTGGACGACTATTCTTACCGCTAGACATGAGGCTAGGAAAGCGCACATTTGTACCATCCACCGCGCAAAATTCCTGCATCATCACACAGTCCACACCCTTTGGTATGATAGCACCTGTGAAAAGACGCACCGCTTGCCCATCTTCAATGGCCTCTTTGAGGGGGTGGCCTGCCTTAGCAACGCCGACAACTTTGAAAAGATGATCAGGATTAGCCGCCAAAAAAGCCGAAGAGACACCATAGCCATCTACAGCCGCGTTATTTGTTTCGGGCAACATAATCGTGCTTTTGACATCTTCTGCCGCGATGCGACCAAGCGCGTCTCTAATTGGCACGATGTCTGATGTAGCGACCTGCGCAAAAGCATCATCCAAAAGCGCTCTTGCCTGCTCATAACGGATTGCGGGGGCCATCATCTCTAGCTCCTCCCATCTTGCGCATAGCTTTGAAGAAAGGCAAATATAGCCTCAACATCATCACGGTGAAAGCATGGCAGAGGGCAATCCTCTAACGCTGTCTGGCTGATAATTGCGATGATGTTTGTATCATTCAGATAACGAGGCGTGTCTGAAAGCGCAGGATCAAATAGCTCAATCTTGGCAATCGGCTCTTCTTTGAACCCTTCCACCATGACCCAATCACACCTCTCAAGGCGCGCTAGCAAATCAAATAATTTTGGCCTCTCTGCTTTTGTCTTTTCTGTAAAATGCGCGATCCGGTTGGCTGAGGCAACGATGACCTGCTCTGCGCCTGCTTTGCGATGCCGCCAGCTATCCTTGCCTTCAATATCAGCGTCAAAATCATGATGCGCGTGCTTTAAGGTCGCAACACGCACACCTGCCTTGGCCGCTTTGGTGATAATTTTTTCCGCTAAAGTCGTCTTGCCTGAACCTGAAAAGCCAGCAAAGCCAAAGATAAAACTATCCGATAAAGCAGGCGGTAATCGTGTCATATATTTCTCTATCCGTTCAGGCCCTAAAAATTTGCCTATTTAGCCGCCTGTTACATTCATATGGCGTGCCACAGCGGGGCCTGATTTTTGGCGACTAATCTCGAAATCATGGCCTTTTGGCTTGCGTGAGATTGCCTCAAGGATGGCCGCGCGCAAAGCCTCTTTGCCACCTTCTCGCAAAGCGGTGGCTAAATCGGCATT
>DBMZ01000069.1:0-2559 GCA_002299005.1 Alphaproteobacteria bacterium UBA685
ACCCAAGCGCTGGTCGATGGTGCGCTTTATTTGGCGTTCTATTTTCCCGCAATGCTGTTCTTTTTCTGGGTCTCAATGGATTACACGCTCCAAGCATGGCTGACATGGGAACGCTCTATGGATACAGCCTTGATGGCCCCTTTGGCACCGGCACGCTCTGCCATGCCGATTGGGGTGTTGTTGCTGTTAATCCAAGGTGTTGCTGAATTCTTGCGCGCCTATCATCAGGTTGGTAAGGGGGCCATTCAAACATGGACAATGCGCTTATTGCCACTTTATGTTATCGCTCTTTTGGCGATTTTCTCTAATAGCCTGACGCCTGATATCTTCAATTTCGAAATGATTTTTGGGCAAGGGAATGATGCGAGCCTCAAAGGGCTTGGCGGTCTGTCTAATGAGATGATCGGCGTCATTATGATTGCGGTCATGTTGCTAGCGATTTTTATCGGCTTTCCTATCTCCTTTACGCTGATCTTCCTAGGCTTTGTGTTTGGTGCTTGGGGATTTGGGGGCGATTTGGTCTTTTATCTTCAGACATTGCAATTTAATAATGTGATGCTGGAACAGACTTTGGCGGCGGTGCCCTTATTTGTCTTTATGGGCATTATGATGGAACAGGCGGGCCTGATGGAACGCCTATTCACCTCTGTCCAGCTGATGCTATCTCGGACCAGAGGCGCGCTTTATTTGGCGGTGTTATTTGTGTCGACAATCTTTGCGGCGGCCACAGGTATTGTCGGTGCGTCTGTGACGATTTTGGGGATTATGGCGGCCAAGACGATGAACCGTTCTGGCTATGATGTGCGCTTGGCGGCGGGGACAATTACCGCAGGTGGCACGCTGGGGATTTTGATCCCGCCATCGATTATGTTGGTGGTGATGGGTCCTGTCCTTGAAGTGCCTGTGACAGATTTATTCTCTGCCGCGATTATTCCGGGCATTATGCTGGCGGCGATGTATGCAGGCTATGCGCTTATCCGTTGTTGGATGAACCCGTCATTGGGCCCGACCTTGCCGCTCGATAAGCAACCTGTAACATCAAAGGCCTATTGGCTTGAAGCGTTGCTTGTTATCTCGTCCATTATCTTATTCTTTACCTTTATTGTGATGGGGCTATCAGGCTCTTTGGCGGGTTATTTCCCGTTCTCATCAATCCTTATTCCGCTTGGCTGGGCTGGTATCATGTATGGTGCCGCGCGCTGGGTCAAAGTGGCAAAGCCTGCTGGGTTTTTCTTCTCTGATCTGTGGCATGAGTTTTTTATGGGTCTTGTGCCGCCATCTGCGCTGGTAGCTTTTGCGCTGGGGTCAATTTTGTTTGGCTGGGCAACTCCGACCGAAGGTGCTGGTTGTGGTGCTTTTGGGGCGCTTGTTCTGACCATTGCCTATCGTCGTCTGACATTCGCAAAATTCTATGAAGCTTTGATCAAGACATTGGAAATTTCGGTGTTGATTTTGTTCCTTGTCGCGGCTTCAAACTTCTTTGGCGCGGTGTTCTCTCGCCTTGGCACGCCGACTATGCTAACTGATTTCTTGCTGGCGTGGGATATGTCCCCTACGATGATTTTGATTATCATCATGGCGTTGATATTCTTGCTAGGCTGGCCGCTTGAATGGGTGCCAATTGTTTTGATTATCGTGCCTATCTTGATACCTGTTTTGGTCAAGTTAGATATTAATCTGACATGGTTTGGTATCTTGGTGGCGGTGAATTTACAGACGGCGTGGTTATCGCCGCCTGTTGCTCTGTCGGCTTATTTCTTAAAGGGTGTTGTGCCTGAATGGGATCTGAAAGATATTTATTTTGGCATGATGCAATTTATGGTCATCCAGCTTATTGGTCTTATCTTGATCTTCGTCTTCCCACAGATTGCCCTTTGGCTTCCAACTTATATTTACGGGTCTTAAAATTATGACAATTACTTATCTCAAAAAAGCCTCTAAAACCCCGCAAACAGGGACTGATGAGACACAAGCGATTGTGCAAGAGATGCTGGCCAATATTGAGGCAGGCGGCGAGGCGGCGGCGCTTGAATATGGGGTCAAGCTGGATGGTTATAGCGGCCCTGCGCTTATCACCGCGGCGCAAATTGAAGAGGCTGGCACGAAGGTGTCTGACCAGCTAAAGGCGGACATTGCCTTTGCGCGTGAACGTGTGGTGCGCTTTGCACAAGCACAGCGGGATTCGATTAAGGAATTTGAGACCGAATTATCGCCGGGCCTATGGGCGGGTCAAAAGCTTATCCCGATTGAGACAGCTGGCTGTTATGTGCCGGGCGGGCGTTATGCGCATGTTGCCTCAGCGATTATGTCAATCGCCACGGCCAAGGTTGCAGGTGTCGAAAATGTGGTTGCTTGCACCGCACCGCATGGCGATGAAGGGCCGAACCCAGCGATTTTATATGCGATGAGCCTATGTGGTGCTGACCAGATTTTATCTTTGGGCGGTGTGCAAGGGATTGCCGCAATGGCCTTTGGTTTATTTACCGGCAAGAAGGCGCGTATTTTGGTTGGCCCGGGGAATCGGTTTGTCGCGGAAGCCAAGCGCACGCTTTATGGCCG
>DBMZ01000069.1:2760-3026 GCA_002299005.1 Alphaproteobacteria bacterium UBA685
CCTGACTCGCCTGCGTGGTTATTCACAACCTCACAAGCGCTAGCAGATGCAGTCACAGCGCGTATTGACGGCCATATCGCCTCATTGCCAGAGCCTGCACGGTCAGCCGCGACAGCCGCATGGCGTGATTATGGTGAGATTATCTTGTGCGACACAGACGAAGAAATGGCGGTTGTATCAGATGACTATGCCGCAGAACATCTAGAAGTGCATACAAAGAATGACGCATGGTTCACAGAGCGCTTAAAGAATTATGGCTCTTTATT
>DBMZ01000042.1 GCA_002299005.1 Alphaproteobacteria bacterium UBA685
GCATTCATAAACGCTGGGGGGGCTGTCTTTATGGTTATAAACATGGGGCGAAAATTAGGCCAGACCAGCTTTTTGTTTTGTGGCAAAAACACCACTATAAGGTGAAAAAACTTGCAATTTTAGGGGGTTTTGGCATAGGTTTCAGCAGAAATATGACTGAAAAAAAAGAACGGCTTTGATATGTCAGATACCTCTTCTCTTCATACCCAATTTGCAACCCTTGCACATGATGCGAAGGCTTGGCCTTTTGCCGAAGCGCGCAATGTGATCAAACGGTTGGAAAAATCAGGGGATGATGGCACGCGTCCTGTGGTGTTTGAAACAGGCTATGGCCCGTCTGGCTTGCCGCATATTGGCACGTTCGGCGAGGTTGTGCGCACATCTATGGTGCGCCTTGCTTTTGAGGTGCTGACAGGGCGCAAGACAAGGCTGATTTGTTTCTCTGATGATATGGATGGCTTTCGCAAGGTGCCAGATAATGTGCCAAATCGCGAGATGCTAGCCGATTATCTTGACCAGCCTTTGACCAAGGTGCCAGATCCGTTTGGCGAATATCCCAGCTTTGGTGAGCATAATAATGCGCGCCTATGTGCGTTTTTGGATGGCTTTGGTTTTGATTATGAATTTATGAGTGCCACAAGCGAATATACAAGCGGGCGTATGGATGGCGCCTTGATGGATATTTTGCGCCATTATGATGCGGTGCGTGATGTCATCCTGCCAACTTTGGGCGAAGAGCGTCGCAAGACTTATTCACCTTTCTTGCCTGTTTGCCCTGATACGGGCCGTGTTTTGCAAGCCAAAGTCGTGGCAACAAACGCTGAGGCTGGCACGGTGTCTTATGAAGACCCTGATAGCGGTAAAATCGTTGAAGTGCCTGTCACGGGCGGTGCGTGTAAATTGCAATGGAAGTGCGATTGGGCCATGCGCTGGTACGCGCTTGGTGTTGATTATGAGATGTCTGGCAAGGATTTGAGCGAATCTGTGAGCCTGTCATCAAAGATTGTCCGCATCCTTGGCAAGGTGCCGCCAACGTCATTTTCTTATGAGCTTTTCTTGGACCAGAATGGCGAGAAAATCTCTAAGTCAAAAGGCAATGGCCTGTCGATTGAGGAATGGTTGCGTTATGGCAGTCCTGAATCTCTGGCGCTGTTTATGTATGGCCAGCCAAAGCGTGCCAAGCGTCTTTATTTTGATTCTATCCCCAAAGCGGTGGATGAATATTTCGCCCATTTGCGCAAATTGCCAGAGGCTGAGCCAAAAGAGCTGTTGGAGAACCCGGCATGGCATATCCAAAAAGGCGAGACCACAAGCCAAGAGATGCCGCTTAGCTTTTCTTTATTGCTGAATTTGGCGGCTGTCTGTCAGGCGGAAACGCCTGAGGTGATTTGGGGCTATGTGTCTGATTATGCGCCGGGCGTCGATAGCCAGAGCCACCCTGTCTTGGATGATATGGTGCAATATGCGGTTAATTATTACCAAGATCTTGTTCGCCCAACTTTGCAATATCGCGCCGCAAGCGAGGCTGAGAAGACCGTGATAGCTGGCCTTCGGGCAGAGATCGCCGCCGCGCCAGCTGAGGCAACAGGTGAAGAGCTTCAATCATTGGTCTATGCCGCTGGTAAGGGCGCTGATTATGAGAATCTGCGTGACTGGTTTAGCTGTCTATATGAGACGATGTTAGGCCAGAAGCAAGGCCCGCGCATGGGCGGATTTTTCCGCCTTTATGGCAGAGACAAAACATTGGCACTATTTGATGATGTGCTAGCAGACAAGCTGGCTTCGTAAGTAAAAAAAGGGTTTTATCTATGTGGCAATTCGCCTCCGCAGTGACACAAAAATTGCCAGCAGAGATGGCGCATAATGTGGCTGTTAAAGCTTTGTCTTTAGGGCTTGGCCCAAAGGCGCGCTTGGCGCCATTGCCTGTGTCGATAGCGGGGCTTGCGGCGGATAATCCGCTTGGTCTTGCGGCAGGGTTTGACAAGAACGCCGAAGCCTATCAAGGGGCATTTGGACTTGGCTTTGGCTTTGTTGAGGTTGGCACAATCACGCCATTGCCACAGCCGGGCAATCCGCGCCCGCGTGTGTTTCGCCTGCCTCAAGATGAGGCGGTGATAAATCGCTATGGCTTTAATGGCCAAGGCATGCATGTGGCGGCCAAGAGACTTGCTGGGCGTAAGCCGCAAAAAGGCCAGTTGCTTGGCGTGAATATTGGCGCCAATAAGCTGACGGATGATAAGCCATCTGATTATTATAAATGCGCCCAATTTCTGTGTGGTTACGCTGATTATATGACGGTGAATATCTCTTCGCCTAATACGCCGGGCTTGCGTGATTTGCAGGATGCTGAGGGGATGAAGGCCACCTTGCAAGCGACCTTTGATGGCCTCAAAGATGCGCCAGACGGTCATGGCAAGGATAAGCCTGTATTTGTGAAATTAGCGCCAGATATGTCAAAGACCGCGCTGTCACAATCGCTTGAGGCGGCGTGCGCCTATCCGATTGCCGGCATTATCTTGACCAATACCACAATCAGCCGCCCCGATA
>DBMZ01000049.1 GCA_002299005.1 Alphaproteobacteria bacterium UBA685
TTTTTATCAAAAGCCATAAAGGCGGGCTGGATTATCAACTAGAATCTTTTTCTGCAAGCTTTCATCACGCGCCAAAAGTGGCACAAGGTCAAGCAAATCGCCATCATTTGGCATGTGTTTTTTGATATTTGGATGCGGCCAATCTGTGCCCCATAAAATACGGTCAGGGCAAATCTCAACCAATTCCTGCGCATAAGGCACGGCATCATAAAAAGGCGGGCCAGCGGCTGAGATACGCTCAGAGCCACAGATTTTCACCCACCAATTATCGCGTTGCACAAAATTCTTCAAAATCTGAAACGCCTTTTGATGCACCCCGCCAGAGGTTGGCACACGCCCCATATGGTCAACAATGATATCCATATCGAACTTCAAAAAGAAATCTTCAAAGGCAATGATATCTTCAGCATTCACATGAATGACCAAATGCCAGCCAAGCGGCTTTACGCGTGTTAGCACGCGCTCCATCATCTCAAGATCAGGCGTGCCACCTAGATGGGTCACAAAATTAAAGCGCACACCGCGCACACCGCCTGCATCTAGATCGGCAAAATCTTCATCTGAAAAACTATCATTCGCGATACAAACGCCGCGATATTTATCAGGCGCAGAGGCAATCGCATCCATCATTGCGCGGTTATCAGGGCCATGACAGCTTGCCTGCACAATAACCGCACGCTCAATGCCAAGCTTTGCATGCAAGCGCGCTAAATCATCCTTAGAGCCATCAGGCGGATGATAGGTTGAGCTTGGATGATAGGGAAATTCTTCATGCGGGCCAAAGACATGGCAATGCGCATCACACGCGCCTGCAGGTGGTACAAAAGATGGCTGTTTGGTATCTGGATCTGGTGGCATACAGCTTTTCTTGCCTGTCACAGGATGTGTATAGTCAGTCATCTCTTTATCCCCATCTGTCATCTAATTTATGCTTTAGTCTGTATTATTGATTGGGGCACAAAGGCATCACCTCTGGCCAGCAAGCGTGTTGTACGAAGCAAGCCTGATTGGACAATCGCCCCATCTTCAAATGTTAATTGCACATCAAACACACCAGAGGGATGCTCAATGCAAAGCTGTTTGACATCGCCGTCTGGCACATCGGCCAAATCAGCGACCGCGCTATCAGCAAGGCACGCCGCGCTTGCCGCTGTGACCGCGCCCAATACGCCGATTGCCTTGTGACAGGCTTTGGGAATGAAGGTGCGCGTGCTAAAGGCACCATCGCCTGTTGCCCGCGATACAAGGCACATTTTTGGCACAGCTCTCGCGCTGACATCGCCTAGATTCATCATCGGCCCGACTTGCAGGCGAATTGATTCAAGGCGTGCTTTTAAATCCTCATTCTGATTAAGCTCATCAGGCGTCTCAGTGCCTATCAGGCCAAAATCTTCTGCACGCAACATGACAACAGGCATCCCATTATCAATACAGGTTACCCGCACCCCATCAATCACATCACAGGCATTGCCCGTCGGCAGCATATCCCCGCATAGCGAGCCCGCAAGCCCCTCATAACGGCAAATCACAGGCGCAGAGGTGCCACTAACACCATCAATCGCCGCCTCACCTTCATAAATCGGCAGACCGTTCTCAATCGGGAAATCCAGATGGCAGAGCTTGCCACTATTTTCCATATATACGGTGATAGAACAGCTATCGCCCTCACGCTTAACAAGGCCTGTTTCAAGCGCAAACGCACCAACACCCGCGAGGATATTGCCGCAATTTGGCGTATCATCCAGCCTATCTTCGCCAATAATCGCCTGAATAAAGCGATAATCAATATCAACGCCCTCTCTCTCAGAGGCTTTGATAACCGCAATTTTCGATGACAGAGGATCACCGCCGCCAAGACCATCAATCTGGCGTGCATCACCATACGCGCCCATGATCCATTTCAGCACCGCATCACGCACAGCCCCCTCTTCAGGCAGATCAGCATCATGCAGATAAATGCCTTTAGAGCTGCCGCCTCTTATTTGAAGAAAGGGAATTGCGTGCTGGTTGCTCATGAGGTCATCATCTGCTCAATTTCATTCATCACGGCCATAGCTGGCAGACATTGGCGCAAAGATGAATTTGGCTCTCGGCCGTCTTTGATTGCGGCAATAAATTCACGGTCAATCAATTCGATACCATTCATTGAGACATCAACTTGTGAGACATCAATCGGCTCATCCTTGCCATTAAACAAATCATCATAACGCGCCAAATAGGTGCCATTATCACAAATATAACGGAAGAAGGTGCCAAGCGGCCCGTCATTATTAAAAGATAAGGACAGGGTGCATAATTTCCCTGAAGGCGTCTTCATAATAATAGACATATCCATCGCGATCCCAAGGTCTGGATGCTTTGGCCCTTGCACGCCATGAACCTCAGAGACTTGCTCACCTGTTTGATACATGAACAAATCAATCGTATGGCACGCATGATGCCATAAGAGATGATCTGTCCACGAACGAGGCTCGCCCTTGGCATTCATATTGGTACGGCGGAAGAAGTAAGTTTGCACATCCATCTGCTGGATAGATGTCTCACCTGCCGTGATAAGATTATGCATATATTGATGCGAGGGATTAAACCTGCGCACATGCCCTGCCATACCAACAAGACCTGTCTCAGCTTGCTTGGCGACCAAGGCTTGTGAATCGGCAAGCGTATCTGCCATCGGAATCTCAACAAGCACATGCTTGCCAGCTGCCATCGCCTTAATCCCTTGTTCAGCATGAAGCTGTGTCGGGGTTGACAGGATAACCGCATCTAGATCATCGCACGCAAGAAAGGCATCAAAATCATCAAACCGATGAGGCGCCCCAAAGGCATCACCACTGCAATTGGCTTTTTCCATAGTGGTGGCCATCACGGCGGTAATCTGCGCATCATCAATCGCGGCAAGTGCCTCTAAATGCTTTGTGCCAAAAGCGCCATTGGCACCTGCGACACCGATACGAATTTTTGTCATGACGTTAAGCCCTTTGCCAAATTAGTCAGTATTCTCAAGAATAATCGCACCATAGGCCGTAGCCGATACAGGAATATGATAGAAGCGATAAATCTCATTCACCTTATCATTTAGCGCGCCGCGCATGACATTCCACATAATCATCTCAATACCTTCACAACCAGCATCTCTGATAAAATCAGTGTGCGGGATCTTGGCATTAGCCAGCGGGTCTGCTGTCAGATTATCAAGGAACGTTTTATCAAATTCAGGGTTCACAACACCTGCACGCTCACCGCCTAGCTGGTGCGATAGACCGCCTGTGCCCCAAATACCAACCGTGATATCATCAGGGAAACTTGCCACCGCTCTGCCAATCGCTTGGCCAAGCTTGTAACAACGCATGGCTGTTGGCAATGGGTGCTGAATCACATTCACGCATAAAGGAATAACAGATGTCGGCCATTCATCTGGCTGATCATACGCAATAGATAGCGGCACAGTACAGCCATGATCAACCTCAAGGCTGCCAGCGACTGCCATATCAAACTCATCTGCCATCAAGCTTTCAACAAGGTGCCAAGCCAACTCTGGATGACCTTTAAGGTTCGGCACTTTGCGCGGGCCCCACCCTTCATCAGCGGGGATAAATTCTTCGCCCACACCGATGGTGAAAGTTGAATAATTATCCAGCGAGTAAGAGGTCGCATGGTCATTAAAGACGATGATATTCACATCTGGCACATTATCCTTATGCCAGTCACGCAATGGCTGAAAGCCTGCGAATAATGGCTGCCAATAGGCTTCATCTGTTTTGCCATTATCCATAGCGGCGCCAACACCTGGCACGTGCGACGTACCCATACCTGCAATGATTTTAGCCATTTGACTCATCCTTATATCTATTGCCCTCAATCGGGCGACCACCTGATAGCATCATTTTCTGAAACTCTTCAAAGCTCAGCTCAGGGCGTGACATTTGACCATACATCACCTGTGGCGGCTTTCTGTCATGGCTCACAAGCTTAAACGCATAGTAAACATTCGCGCCAAGATGCAATAAGCTTAGATATTCTCTATCCAAGACAGCTTGCTTTTGCTCATCGCTCAGCTTGAACTTTGCGAGATAGCCAGCTTCATCTTGTGAAAACTCTTCTCTGCATTCCGCCTTATTAAGCGTCATCAAAAACATATTCAAATGATAGCCCCTGCGATAGGTGCGGCTGTCCAGCACATAAGTGCCAGGCACATCATCATAGTCACGTGTGGTCATTTTCTTGCTCCCTTTCAATAATTTCCAATTTTTCATGGATATTATGATTGCAATCTTAAAGTAGCCTGTTTTAGAATGTAAGACAATAACCTCTATTTGGAATGTTTGTTCATGAAATGGAACATTGATGATCTACCTGTTTTTATCGCTGTTGCAGAGATGCATGGGGTGACAGGTGCGGCCAAAAGGCTGAACATGCCAAAATCAACGGTTAGCCGCACATTATCACGGCTTGAGACAGATCTTGAGGTGCGTTTATTCAATCGCAACACGCGCGAATTTAACCTGACCGCTGAGGGTGTTGTGCTATTTCAGCATGCCCAGGTGGTGATTGACCATGTCAAAGCCACAGATGAGGCGGTCGCAGGCTTGCGCCATAGGCCTTCAGGGGCTTTGAAGGTCTCTATGCCGATGGCTTTTTCGCGTCATATTATTGGCGGTCACCTTGTCGCCTTTGGCGAACGCTATCCTGAGGTAACGCTCCAGCTGATGGTTACGCCTCATAGTGTGAATTTAATGCGCGAAGATTTGGACCTTGCCTTTGTGGTGGGCCTGCCAGAACAATCTGAGGTGGTTGCCAAGAAAATCCTCGCCTCGCCGCTTATTTGGGTTGCCGCAAAAAGCTATGCCGAAAACCACCAGCTAGGCACAAGCCTTAATGAGCTAAAGCCGCATCTACTTTATTGTGAGCGTCGCTATCAGATCCCTGATTTGAAAGTCAAAAGCCAAGAGGGGCGACAAGAGCTTGATACATCAAAGCTGATGAGTGTGAATGACCCGCTGATCCTAAAGCAGATTATCCTCGATGGCGGGGGCATAAGCCTATTGCCACAAATCTATTGCCGCAAAGAATTACAATCAGGTGAACTGATAGAAGTATTCACAGACATCCAATCAGATGAACGTGCAGAGGTCTATGCCTTGAT
>DBMZ01000043.1 GCA_002299005.1 Alphaproteobacteria bacterium UBA685
GCTGGGATATAGTTATCTGGATGACCCATCGCATTCGGGAAGAAGAAAATCGCCGCTGCGAACAATGTCAAAAACACAGATACACCAAAGAAATCTTTGATTGTGTAATAAGGATGGAACGGGATTGAATCCTGTGGGCCATTCATATCAATGCCAAGCGGGTTGTTCGAGCCAAATTTGTGCAACGCCACAATGTGCAGAATAACCACACCAGCAATCACAAACGGCATCAAATAATGCAACGCAAAGAAACGGTTTAATGTTGGGTTATCAACAGAGAAGCCACCCCATAGGAATGTCACCAGACTATCACCGACTAATGGTACGGCAGAGAACAAGTTTGTAATCACTGTCGCGCCCCAGAATGACATCTGACCCCATGGCAACACATAGCCCATAAAGGCGGTTGCCATCATCAGCAAGAAGATCACAACACCAAGCATCCATAGCAATTCACGCGGCGCCTTATATGAGCCGTAATAAAGACCACGGAACATATGGATAATGACCACAATGAAGAAGAAGCTTGCGCCGTTCATATGAATATAGCGGATAAGCCAGCCATGATTCACATCACGCATGATACGTTCAACTGATTCGAACGCGTAATCAACATGCGGCGTATAGCTCATCGCCAAGGTGATACCTGTGACGATCATGATAACCAATGATAGGCCAGCAAGAGAACCGAAGTTCCAGAAATAGTTCAAGTTGCGCGGTGTTGGGTAATCATTGAGTGTATGATCCAACATGCTGAAGATTGGCAATCTGTGATCGACCCATCTGACAACTGGATTTTTGAATTGTTTTTGAGACATGCCTTAACTCCTATGCTCTTGCCACTTAACCAATCTTAACGACTTGGTCAGAGACAAAGCTATAAGGGGGAATTTCAAGATTCAAAGGTGCCGGGCCTTTGCGAATACGCCCTGAGGTATCATAGTGCGAACCATGGCATGGGCAGAACCAACCATCATACTCGCCTTTGACCTCACCGACCTTTTGGCCGAGCGGCACACAACCAAGGTGCGTACATACGCCAAGAAGCACCAGAAATTCTGGCTTCTCTGCGCGGTCTGCATCTGTTTGTGGGTCACGAAGCTCGTCAAGCACCACCGCATCAGCGCGGCTAATTTCATCCGCCGTACGGTGACGAATAAAGACAGGCTTACCACGCCATTTCAGCGTGATTGATTGACCTTCTTCGATTTTTGAGACATCGACCTCAATGCTTGCCAGCGCCAACGTATCAGCGGCTGGGTTCATTTGGTCAATCAGCGGCCAAGCCACAGCACCGGCGCCAATCGCACCCATTGCATAGCTTGCAACAACGATAAAATCGCGGCGTGACTTTTGTGGCACACCCGCTTCTGCTGTTTGTGAACTGGTTTTTGCCATATTCCCCTCATCTTGTTTTTGCGACACATCACATGGCTGTGCCGCCCTACAGCCCCCGCCCGCCCCATATTTTAATGGAAACAGGCAAATCCTTGCCCATTCATCTATCAGAACTGAAACAAAATTCCCACCAAAAAAGCAGGTTTTTCCGCTAGGTGCGACAAAATTTCGTAATTTTGTGGGCTGTTATTCGCTACACCGCTTTTGGCTTGCGCATGTGGCTTAACCAAGCGACGAATCATTGGCCAGATTCGCCTCTTAAGGCCAGCGCACCTCTGGCGGCAGAGACATCAAAATAGCCTCAATATTGCCACCCGTCTTAAGGCCAAATATCGTGCCTCTATCATGCAGGAGGTTAAATTCAACATAGCGGCCACGACGCACAAGCTGGTTATGCCTGTCATCATCATCCCAGCTTTTATCCATATGGGCGCGCACAATATCACAATAAGTATCAGCAAAACTTGTGCCGACATCTTTGGTAAAATCAAGATCGCCTTGCCAATTACCTGTATCAAGCTGGTCATAGAAAATACCGCCTGCCCCGCGCGGCTCATCTCTATGCGGCAGATAGAAATACTCATCACACCATTTTTTATAGGCCTCATAATCGCCTGCCTCATGACGATCACAAGCGCCTTTTAGGCCCGCATGAAACGACGCCGCCGCCTCTGGCATATCATACATGGGCGTCAGATCACCGCCGCCCCCAAACCAGCTTTTGGTCGTCGCAATCATCCGTGTATTCATATGGGCGGCAGGCACATGCGGGTTTTGCATATGCGCCACAAGCGAGATCCCCGCGGCCCAAAAATCACCATCCTCATTCGTGCCAGGAATTTGCTTGCGAAATTCAGGGGCGAATTGGCCATGAACAACCGAGATATTCACCCCGACCTTCTCAAAGATGCGGCCATGCATGACGCTCATCTCACCGCCGCCGCCACCATCACGGTTCCAGCTTTTGCGCACAAATTGCCCCGCGCTCTCACCGCCAAGCTGTGTTGTATCACCTGCCGCTTCGATAGCCTCAAACTGCGCGCAAATACGGTCCCGCAAATCACGAAACCAGTCAGTGGCGATTTGCTTTTTTGCGTCTTGATCCATGTTGCTAAATCTCACCTGCGGCTTATCGCCCGCTATTTATCTGTCTCATCATATTTTGCGCGCATCAGCTCAGCTATAATATCGTCTGCATCACGCTGATAGTCACTGCGGATATAGGCCAATTCAGCCAGCCGCAAAAGTGCGCCTATTTCAGGCCCTGCTGGCACGCCTGCTTGTTGTAAATGATGGCCTGTAACAGGACAAGGGGGCGGCGTGAAATTCTCTATCTCAGACAGGCGCCCCTCAGATAGGCCAAGCCCCTGATGATGCTGTTGTATCAGGCAACGCTGATAAAAATCATCACCGCCAAAATGCACAGCCTCGCGCCATGAATCTGTTTGCAAAGCCTCAATTTCCCCTGCTTCAAAGGGCGTCAATAAACGGCCTATCAGCGCCTTATCTTGGCGCGATAAGGGCAATTGCAAAAACCCTGTCTTGGCCGCAGGGGTGAGACAAGATGCCGCCGCACATTGCCAGCTATCAAAGCGCGCATGAAGCGGGTGAAGGGGATAAAAAGCCCCCCCAAAGAGCGCACTATCTATGCCCGTCATGCTCAAAAGCGGCAGATTATGAGACCAATTTTCACCGCCAAAAAACTTTTGAAATTCAACCAGAATCCGCTCACCAGACACATGGCGCAGTCCGTCCAAATGCGCCGCGATAATCGCAAGCGTCGCCTCTTCCAGAACAAAGCCCGGCAATTGCGCGGCAAAACGGAAATAGCGCAAAATGCGCAAATAATCTTCCTGCATACGCGCCGCCGCGCCGCCAATAAAGGCAATCTTTTTCGCGGCCAAATCCGCACGCCCATTTAACGGGTCATGAAGCGTGCCATCCGCATCAAGATAAAGCGCATTTATCGTGAAATCGCGTCTCTTGGCATCTTCTTCAAAGGAGGGGGTAAAGCCGATTACGGCATGGCGACCATCTGTCTCTATATCAAATCTCGTTTGCGTCACCTCAAGATTGACACCTTTATAATGCAAAGTCACAGAGCCATGCGCGAGGCCTGTCTCAATAATCCGATAGCCTTTTGCGCGCGCTGTATCGGCAAAATCTGTGATAGGCACATTCACCGCCATATCATAATCGCCCAGCGGCCGCCCGATAAGCCAATCGCGCACAACCCC
>DBMZ01000065.1:0-2663 GCA_002299005.1 Alphaproteobacteria bacterium UBA685
CAGCTATGCTTGCCGCGCGCCAGCAATCAGCCACACTTGGTGCAGGTCTGCCAGAAACATTGCTTGTGCGCTAAATGTCCTGATAGTAGATAAATAAAAAAGGCAGGGATTTGACCCTGCCTTTTTTTATGATTGTTGGCGATATGCCCCTAGTTTAATTTGCTCAAAAGCGCATCGATAGAGGCTTTGGCATCACCATAGAGCATGCGTGAATTATCCTTGAAGAAGAGCGGGTTCTCAATGCCTGAATAGCCGCGCCCTTGGCCTCTTTTAGAGATAATCACCTGCTTTGCCTTCCAGACTTCCAAAACAGGCATGCCAGCAATCGGGCTGTTTGGATCTTCTTGGGCGGCAGGGTTCACAATATCATTCGCCCCAACAATGATGACCAAATCAGTGTCTTGGAAATCATCATTAATCTCATCCATCTCAAGCACGATATCATAAGGCACCTTGGCTTCGGCCAATAGCACATTCATATGACCCGGCAAGCGACCGGCGACAGGGTGGATGGCAAAGCGCACAGACTTGCCTTGATCGCGCAAGCGTCTTGTCATCTCTGAGATAGCTGATTGCGCTTGGGCAACCGCCATACCATAGCCGGGGACAATCACAACACTATCAGCGCGTTCAAGATCGCCTGCTAGCGTGTCTAGATCTGTTGGGATCATCTCGCCTTCAACTTCCATCTGCGGGCCAGTAGAGCCGCCCCAACCGCCAAGGATGACAGAGAGGAAATTACGGTTCATCGCCTTACACATAATGTAGGATAAAATCGCCCCTGATGAGCCGACAAGCGCGCCTGTGACAATCAGCAAATCATTGCCAAGCATAAAGCCTGTGGCCGCCGCCGCCCAGCCTGAATAGCTGTTCAGCATAGAGACAACAACCGGCATATCCGCGCCGCCAATGGCCATCACCAAATGCGCGCCAATGACAAAGGCAATCACCGTCATGATAATCAGATGCCAATTGCCCGCCACTGTGCCGGCATTGCCAAGATAGAGCGCGCCTAGATAAAGGGTTGCGGCAAGCATCGCCAAATTGATCAGGTGGCGACCCGGCAAGAGCAAGGCTTTGCCATCAATCGTGCCTGATAATTTACCATAGGCAATGATAGAGCCTGTGAAGGTAATCGCGCCAATAAAGACGCCAAGGAATACCTCAACATGATGGATGGTGATTTCAACCGCATCTGTCAAAGCAGGCGGGTCTAACTCAGAGTTAATGCCGATAAAGACCGCCGCAAGACCAACAAAGCTATGCAAGGCGGCGACAAGTTGCGGCATGCCTGTCATCTCAACACGGTTGGCGACAACGGCCCCAATAGCCGCGCCAATGACAAGCATGATAATCAGCCATGATGACAGCCCAACGCCCGGGCCAAAGATGGTCGCACCCACGGCCAAAGCCATACCAATAATGCCATACCATACGGCACGTTTGGCCTTTTCCTGATTGGACAGGCCGCCCAATGAGAGGATGAATAAGACAGCGGCTGAGAGTGATAAGGCTGTTACGATATTTTGATCCATTATCTCGCTCCCCTAGCTTTTCTGGAACATCGCAAGCATGCGACGTGTGACCATAAAGCCACCGGTAATATTAATTGTGGCAATCAGCACCGAGATACCTGCCAACAGGTTAACGATGAAATTTGGTGAATTTAGCTGGAGCAATGCGCCAAGGATGATAATCCCTGAAATCGCGTTTGTGACAGCCATCAGCGGGGTATGCAAAGAATGGCTGACCTTCCAGATAACCTGAAACCCAACAAAACAAGAAAGCGCAAAGACGATGAAATGCTGCATAAAGCTAGAAGGGGCATAGGCGCCGATGACCAGCATAAACAGACCACCAAAGATAAGCATGCCCGTTTGTTGCCTGCCAGCCTTCTTCATAGCGGCCAATTCTGCGGCGGCTTTTTCTTCGGCTGTTGGCTCTGGCGGGGCAGCTGTTTGCGGCTTGCCAATCGCTTGTATTTTCAAAGGTGGCGGCGGGAATGTGATCGCGCCCTCATGCACGGCTGTGACGCCTCTTATGACGTCATCTTCCATATTAATGACCGCGACACCGTCTTTTTCAGGGGTCAAATCATCAATCATATGACGCAGATTTGTTGAATAAAGGTTTGATGATTGTGTCGCCATGCGGCTCGGGAAATCAGTATAGCCGACAATCTTGACGCCATTATCTGTCTCGATGATCTCGCCTGCTTTGGTCAGATCGCAATTGCCGCCTTGTTCGGCCGCCAAATCAACCACAACAGAGCCAGGCTTCATCAGGCCAACCATCTCAGCGGGCCATAATTTTGGCGCTGGGCGGCCCGGGATAAGGGCGGTTGTGATGACGATATCAATCTCAGGGGCTTGTTCGCGGAACAGCGCCATTTCCTTTTCGATAAATTCTGGCGAGGCAGGTTTCGCATAGCCGCCATCACCTGAGCCATCTTCTTCAAATTCAAGCATCAGGAATTCGGCGCCCATTGAATTAATTTGCTCTGCCACCTCGGGGCGTACATCAAAGGCTCTGACAATCGCGCCCAATGATTGGGCGGTGCCAATCGCCGCAAGACCTGCAACACCCGCGCCAATGACCAAAACCTTGGCAGGTGGTACCTTGCCAGCGGCGGTGATTTGCCCTGTGAAGAAACGGCCAAACTG
>DBMZ01000065.1:2841-3167 GCA_002299005.1 Alphaproteobacteria bacterium UBA685
GCCAGCAAATTGGCACCTTGCGCTTTTACCTGTTCAAGCAAAGGCTCATTTTGCGCAGGCGATGCCCAACAGATAAGCGTCTGGCCCTTGCGCAGATGCTTTGTCTCTGCCTCTTGTGGTGACCGCACTTTGAGGATGATATCAGCGGCTTTATAAAGCGCGCTGGCTGAGGGGGCGATTGTCACGCCCGCGGCCTCATAATCAGCGTCAGAAAAGCGCGCATTGACGCCAGCATTGGTCTCTATCTGGCAATCATAACCTAACTTTATCAAAGCTTTGGCACTTTCAGGGGTCATCGCAACACGCGCTTCTCCTGGCATAAGCTC
>DBMZ01000154.1 GCA_002299005.1 Alphaproteobacteria bacterium UBA685
ACATTCCGGTCAGCGCCTGTATCACCAATCATGATGGCCTGTTCTGGCTTTGTGTCGCATGCCGTGCAAATGGCGTGAAAGCCTGTTGGATCTGGCTTGCCGCCATAGCCTGAATCATAGCCGATGATTTCTTCAAAGAAAGACGTGATGCCCATCTTCTCTAGCGAGCGCCGGGCCGATTTCTCTGAATCATTTGTCAGCACAGCTAGTTGATAGCCAGCCTGTTTTAAAATCGTCAAAGTGCCAGTGATATCGCCAAGCGGTACCGGGTCTCTTTGTGCGTTCTTATCGACAATCGCCATCACAGCTTCATGATAGGCAGGCGTGCCATAATGCGCGCCAAGCTCAGGCGCATAGGCCGCACAGGCTTGTTGCTGGTCAAGAAAAGAGCCAGCCGCAAATAGACCATCAGCGTCAATCGTGCCTGTCTCTTCATTAATGCCGATTATTTCTTGAAATTTTGATGCTGGCACTTTGTTATGCGTCAGCGCTGAGAGATGATGCGTGATATCACGCGCAACTGGCAACCATGTGCTTGTTAAATCAAGCAGGACGCCATCCTTATCGAAAATGATTAAATCCAAAAAACACACCCCTTAACGCGACGCAAAGCAAACGATTGAAACAGCTCTTTAGTGAATAGCTGAATTAACCCCTTTGGTAAGATAGGTTAACCAGCTCAACTCGCCAGAGGTAACGAGTATAATCATCACAATACCCGCAAATAACAAGATGAAATTTAGAAACCGTAAGAAAAATTTGGCCAATAGGCTGTGAAAGCTTTGGCTAATGGCGTGTGATGTGATGCTTGCCCCCCAAATTGCGAGGCCGCCCCATAAGAAGACAGCGCCATTCACCGCCAATACATAATGAGAAATGCTGACGATATGTGCCAGTAAATCTATTAAAAGAAGGCTCAATATGCCCCAGATTGCCAATAGTGCCAGCAGGCTAAAAAAGCTCTGCTTTATGGTTGCTTCACCGGCAAGGAATGTAGAAAAAAACTGGCGCATGCCCTGTTACCATATGGCTACTCTCGATACCCAACATATCTAAGGCGGTGAACGCTCTCTTGCAAGTGTTACTGGTTTTAAAGGCTATCTAGGGCATCAGGCCAATAATGGGCTTTTCAGGCTCAAACGCATGCCAGACAAAGGCAAAGGTCACCTTATAGGGCACATCAACAATTTTACCATGATCTTCCGCGCGCTGGACAGTCACCGTGCCAACATCGCGCCCTTCTGCAATCACCGCGCTATCAAGGGCAGAGGCTTGGCCTGCTTGCCAATTGATATGATAGTCTTTATGGCGCAGGCTGCCACGCTCTTGAATATAGGGAAGGGCGATTGCCACATTATCCACGACCACGACACGCTCAAGCGGCTTTATGCCCTTTGGCACTTCGCCTTTAAATAGGAACGGAAAGCCGCTTTCATCATAGCCAACATAAGGGTTCATCCCATAACGGCGGATAAAATTTGTCGGTATAGCGAGTATATCTCCCTCAGGATAGCGCGCTCTATAGGCGGCAAAACTCTCTAGGCGTGAGGGCAGGACAGATAGCTGTGCGCCGGCAAAAGCGCCTGCGATCGCATCACCATTATATTGTTGCCAAAAGCTTTCGGTCTGCCTGTCATACATCACAAGATCAGAGTGGCGTAATGTGCCTGTGGTGCCAAAATCTAGAATAGTGTCATCAAGGCGGCGGTCAAAGACAATCGTCGCATTACATAAAGGGCAATAGGTAACAGACACAGGCACGCCGCCCACCACATCATTCACAATCTCATGCCATGTTAAAATGGATAAAGGATAGGCTTTTGCCTCGCCCTCAATCACTAAGGAAATCACAGGTTCTCTGTCATCTAATGTCACCTCCGTGACAGATATAAATTCTGGCATATCTATTGGGGGGATGCCGTCTTTGGGTGGACCGCCAGAGATTATCTCGCGCAGATCAACTGTGCATTGGTCAAAGTCAGTGATAGGCCAGCTTGCAAGAAGCGCAGAAGATGGCTGGCATTCTGGCAACCATTTCGCTTGCCGCGATACCTCATCTGCCCGTGCCGGGATGGATAGAAGGGCTACGATAGCCGAGATAGATAAAAGGGCAAAGATTAACCCAAAAGCTGTTTTGAGAGTTGTTCGTGCTGTCAGGCGATGAATAGGGTGCATGATGACCTCCTCTTGCTATGACAAGGGGTCATTATGAGGGGATTAACCGTTTGAACAAAATGAAACTCTTCATTTGGTCTAGCACAAAAATTGCGATAGTCTGGCAGGGTTGTTTTAACCGAGCCTTGGTATTTTGAGATTATGACCGATTACATGACGCGCTATCCGCGCATATCTGATTTACAAAAGCGCGCTTATCGGCGCTTGCCGCCTTTTGTGGGCGCTTATCTGTTTTCGGGCACAAGCCAAAATCAGGCGCGTGATGAATCTCTATCGGACTATGCAAGCATCAAGCTTGTGCCGCGGTTTATGCGTGGTCGTGTTGAGACAAATCTATCAAGACACTTTATGGGCACTGATTTTGCGGCACCCTTTTCGGTGGCACCTATTGGCCTATCATCGCTTATTTGGCCAGGCTCTGAGATAGCTTTGGCCAAGGCGGCGGCAAAGGCGGGCTATGGCTATGCGCTTAGTACCGTGGCAGGGGCCAGTGTTGAGCAAATTGGCCCCCTCGCAGGTGATAAGGGCTTCTTTCAGCTTTATGCGCCAAATGACCGCGCGGTTGCGATTGATTTGATGCGCCGCGCAAAGGAAGCTGGTTTCACCAAACTCATTCTAACAACTGATGTGCCAGCCCCCAGCAGACGTGAGGAAATGCGTCTTGCAGGCGCGCCGATTGGTTCGCGCTCTGAGGCAAGTCCGACTATGCGTGTCATGATGCAATCAGCACGCCATCCCAGCTGGTCTCTTGCCGCCCTTGCACATGGTGGGCGCTTCAGGTTCCATAACCTTGAGCCCTATGCCCCGCCTGAGATGCTAAAGAATATCACCCAATATATAGGCTCGCAGATTAATGGTGCTTTGACGTGGGATTATTTGGATGAGTTGCGCGCTATGTGGGATGGGCCCATGCTGTTAAAAGGGCCGCTTCATTATGATGATTGCAAAAGAGCGCTTGATGCCGGGCTAGATGGGCTGGTGCTATCCAATCATGGGGGCCGTCAGCTTGATTGCGCGCCATCGCCTATTTCGCAATTGCCGAAATTGCGCGAACAGCTTGGCAGTGATGTAACGCTGGCGATTGATTCAGGGATGCGGTCAGGTCTTGATATGGCACGTGCTATCGCGCTTGGGGCAGATTTCTGTTTCCTAGGGCGGGCCTTTTTAATCGGCGTTGCGGCGCTTGGGACAAAAGGCGCGCATCATGTCGGTGATATTCTGATGGATGAGCTTTCAAACACCATGATCCAGCTTGGTGTTGAGACAATTGATGAGCTGGCAAAGGTTGATAGCCGCCATTTATTCTAGCGATGAGCGAGGCTAAATAGCGGCTATAATTGTCAGGGCTTAGCTGTTGGTCTTTTTGTAATTTGCGATAGCTTGCTTTAACAAATCACGGTCTTTGCAATTGAAAGAACAGGCTTTATTAAGCCGTGCTAGCAAGGCTTCTGCTTCTGGCAATTTGCCAAGGGTCAGGTAAAGCTCTCCCATATATTCAAGCGCGCCTGTATGTTTTGGGTTCAGTGCCAATGCCTTTTTGTAAGCCGCCATAGAGGCATCATATTGCCCTAATTTGCGATGAGAAAAGCCCTTGAGGTTCCATGCATCGGCATTTTTTGGCTCATCCTTGATAGTCACCGCTAGCGCATCCAACGCCTTTTCATAATTATCATCCGCAAGATAGCTGCGTGCTTTTGTATAGGAGGCGTGCGTTTTGGCTGTTTCAGCGGGCTTTGGCTTCTCATAGGTGCCGGCGGCATGCGCGGATGAGATAGCGACAAACAGACCGATAAAGGCAATGGCCGATAGCACAAGGATTGTGCGCGTAATCATACCTGCACGATTATCTGTGATTGTCTTTGCTTGGCTTTGTGAATGATGGCGCATTGTCCGACCTCTCCTGATAAAAATCCCTTTGCTTTTAGTACGGTTTGCATGTGGCATAAGATTAATTGACGTTATTTATGCAAATTGTCACTCTTATGCATTGAAGCCTGTGCGAGGCTAGCTATAGTGGGCTATCTATATTGTAAGAGGCGCCTTATTGTTGAAGATTTCAAAAAGCGCGCTTGGTGAATGTTATGTCAGATGATGATAAGGGGAGGGAGACCATGATGGATAAGAGTGAGCAACCGCGGTTTCGGATTGTTGAAGGTACCTCGCCTGCCTTGGAATTTGAGTGTCCTGCCAATGGCAATGTTACCGCGGCCAAAGGCGCCTTTCTTGCCAAGGCACCTGCTATATCTGTGACACCTTCACAGGCTTTTGAGGGGTTTGATACCTATCATAACAAATCTGATGAAGCTGAAATTCTCTATCTCTCGCCAAGTTCAACAGGCTCTTTATTGGCCTTTGATATGCAATTGCACCAAAAGGGCCTGATATTATCCCAAGCAAGCCTGTTTGCAACAACAGATGATGCGGGTATCAGCCTATTGCTAGACCTGAATTTAGAAGGGATAGACGGGCCGTATCGCCTCTATCAGGCGCAGAATGACGGCGTTATCGTGGCCTTTATGAGTGGTGATTTGTTCCCGCTAACGCTAGAGGCAGATGATTGCTTGCAAGTTGATGCAAGAGCGCTTGCCGCGATGGAAGTGTCAATCGCCTTTGAGCTAGAACAGCTGGATAATGGTCAATATGTTGCCTCGCTCACAGGGCCGGGGCGCGTCTGGTTACAGAGCATGCCAACCCAATAATCAATTTTATAAGGCCAATTCGTCTATGTCACAGCTTATTTTTCATCATTACCCGCCATCTCCTGTTGCTGAAAAGGTGCGTATTGCCTTTGGTATGAAGGGGCTAGCTTGGCAATCTGTTGAGATTCCGCGCCTGCCGCCAAAGCCTCTGTTAATGCCGCTTACAGGCGGTTATCGTCGCACGCCCGTGGCCCAGATTGGGGCGGATATCTATGGTGATAGCCAGAATATCTTTCGGATGCTTGATGAAGAGACTGACGGCCCGAAATTAGTCACAGGCCTATCAATGGCGCTGGCTAGCTGGTCTGAGACGGTGATGTTCGCGCTTGCCTTGCGCGTGGTTTTGACCAATGCGATGGATAGCGCGCCGCCTGAATTTATCCAAGATAGAGGGTCGTTGTATTTTGATAAGGGCTGGACAGAAGAGCAGATGAAATCTGACCTGCCAGCCTTTGAAGCACAATTGCAAGCTGGCTTTGCGATGCTAGAGGCGCATGCGGCGCAATCAGGGACTTATCTTTTTGGTGATGCGCCCAATCAGGCAGACGCGAATCTGCATTACCTATTATGGTTTGTAAATGGACGCTGGGAGGGCGGGCCTGCCTTTTTATCTCAATTCCCGCATTTGCTTGCGATTGATGCCAAATTAACCGCCGCCGGTTATGGCACTGAGAGCGCGCTTTCAGGCGAAGATGCGCTAATGATTGCACGCGAGGCTAGCCCTCAAAGCCCGACAGGTATCTTTTGCTATAACCCACAACAGCTAGCGGTGGGTGATAGGGTGGTTGTGCGTCAAGCGGGTGATACGGCTGACCCTGATGTGACAGGCACATTGCGTATGCTTGATAATACGCGCATCTCGCTTGATATGCATAATGATGAGGTCGGCCATACGGCGCTTCATCTGCCGGTGCTTGGCTATAAAATCAAGAAGGCTTAATGCGTGAGCGCAAGGTGATAGGGATTTGCGCGGCCATAAATAAGGCCGTGGCAGGGGCGACGATAAATAACTTAAAGCTCACCCACCCCTCATCACTCAAAGTGCGCCAGGCCCATTCATTGCCTGCCGCAAGGACAAGCATAAATAAGCCCCAACGCAAGGTAAGCGTTAGCCATGCCGCATCTGTTAAAAAGAATTGGGTGCCGAAAAACTGTTTCATCATCGGCCTGCCCATAGCGCGCCCGCCCAAAAGCACGGCGGCAAAGCTGAGGTTAAAGACAGTCGGCTGAATTTTTATAAAGACACTCTCGCCTGCAACAAGTGCGGCGAGTGTGAGAATGGCCGAAAGACCGACCGAAAAAATCGCAAATTTGGCGATGTTCTTCTCGGTTATATAGATGATGATCATCACTGCTATGGCAACGACAACAGAGGCGGCGGCTCCTACGAAGATATTATAGAGCTCTGTGCCAATAAACAGGCATAAAAGCGGGGCTATTTCAGCAAAAAAAGGAAGTAATCGCATCTATCTGGTCTCTATGGTTAGGGGCCTGTTATGGGTCAAGATTAGCTCAATAAATACCAGCTTCAACACCTGCCCCCATCATGGCGGCAAGCTCTTCTACCTCTGCTGTAAACGCCTCATCATACGCACCATGAAGGATAAGGGGCTCTTGGATAAGGCGCCATGATAGGGCATTGGCATAGCTGGTAAGGGTGCGCTTTGTCGCGGTGCCATCTAGGCCAGCACGGATATATATGCCAACTGGCAGACCCTCTTTGCGACCAAGCCAGTCATTATAACATCTATCAAACATATCTTTGGTCAGCCCTGCAAGCGCGCCAATATTCTCTAAACTGCCAAGTAAGAGCCCCTCACAATCATCTATATCAGATGCGATGACAGATGTGGGAGGTTTGAAGATTATCTGACTATCACTGCCTGCATGCGCCTTTAGCGCGCCAAGTGCGGCCTGTGCGAGGTGCGAGGTATTGTCTGAGGGTGTTTGTGCTATGAAAAGAAAGCGCATCATCTATCACTCTGGTATCTTGTGCGTTGTTCATGATAGTCTGATAAGGGATAAAAAGCCAAAGGGTAAAATAGATGCGACCATCAATATTAGGAGCGGCCGAAATCGCCGCGCTTATGCAAAACGTGCCTGACTGGACGCTGAGCGATGATGAAAAAAGCATCTCTATCTCCTACAAATTCGCCAATTTCAGACGTGCCTTTGCCTTTATGAGCGAGATGGCGCTTGCGGCCGAGAAATTTGATCATCATCCAGAATGGGCGAATGTCTATAACCGCGTGCATATCACATTAACCACGCATGATATCGGCGGGCTAAGCGCCTTGGATGACAAGTTAGCGCGTCTGATGGACGGTGCGGCGGCGCGCTATGGTGCTAGCATGTTGGCAGATGTCTCATGACCGACCCGCTATGGCTCATGATATTTGTGTTTGTGACTTATCTTATCGCTGGCACAATTAAAGGCACGCTTGGGCTTGGTTTGCCAACCACGGCTCTGACGATAATGACGTTCTTTTTATCGCCTTTTCAGGCTTTGGCGATTAATCTTGTGCCGATGTTTTTGACCAATGTCTGGCAATTTAGCCGGGCAAAAAATATCGTCACTTTGATGAAGCGCTATGCCTATTTCGCGCTTGGCCTGGCGGTGACAATTTTCATCGGCTCCTTTATCACAGGTCAGCTTTCATCTGAGCTGGTACGTTTTTTTGTGGCAGGGGCGGTTATCATATTTGCGCTTTATAACCTTGCGCAACGCCCGCTTCGCCTTGATCCCTCTCATGATAAAGCATGGCAGCTGTTTTTTGGTGTGCTTGCCGGTATTATGGGCGCGCTGACCTCTATGTGGGCTGTGCCGCTAGTGATGTATTTATTGTCTCGTAATCTTGCGCCCAAGGATTTTGTTGATGCCGCCGGATTTTTGTTGCTTGTGGGCTGTATTCCGCTGAGTGTTGGCTATGTCGCAACAGGCATTGTCACCGCCGATGTGCTTGGCCCGGCGATTGCTGGCACGGTTGGATCGCTGACAGGGTTTCAGGTGGGCGCCAAATTGCGCGGCTTTATTCATGAGGCACTATTTCGCAAAGTTCTGTTATGGTTTTTCTTGGCAATGGGTGTCCGCATGGCCATTGTTGCCTTTTACGGCGCTTAATCGCATAGGGGGGGAATCTGGATGACGATGTCACGCAAGGCTTGGATGCTTCTTTTGCTTTTATCCGCTATTTGGGGCGCCTCTTTTCTGTTTATCGAGATTGCTTTGCGGGCTATGGGGCCGCTTACCTTAATGTTCTTTCGCGTGGCGATCGCCGCTCTCTCATTAGGGGCCTATGCGCTTATCATGCGGTTGGGCGTGCCGCGCGCGCGTGGGTTTTGGCTTTCTTGCTTTGTCATGGGGTTGTTGAATAATGCGATACCGTTCAGCTTAATTGCCTATGGCCAGCTGACTATTACAGGCGGTATGGCCTCTATCATTAATGCCAATACGGCCTTTTTTGGCGTGATAGTCGCCGCAATATTCCTTGCGAATGAGCGTCTGACCTATCATCGGCTAGCGGGTGTGATAGTGGGTGTGGCAGGTGTTGTAATTGTTGTTGGGCCAGCCGAATTATTTGCTTTTGATGTTGCGCAAATCGGCCAATTAGCGGTGGTGGTTGCGACCTTATCCTATGCTTTTGCCTCTGTGTGGGGGCGCGTGCGCTTGCAAGGCTATGATGGCACCATCACAGCCTTTGGCACGGCCTTATGCGCCTCACTTATTATGGCGCTGACAATGTTCTATGCCGAAGGTGTGCCTGATTTTAAGGTCACAGGCGATTTAATCATCGTCGCTATTGGCCTTGGTGTCATCGGCACGGCCGGCGCCTACATGATTTATTTCAAATTATTGGCATTGGCAGGGGCGTCTAATTTAATGCTTGTCACGATCATTGTGCCAATCTTTGCCGTCACCCTTGATGCCTTTATCTTGCAACAATGGGTCAGCCCTCGTGAACTCGCTGGCTTTGCGGTGATTGCCATAGGGCTTGCGGTGATGGATGGCAGGCTGTTTGCGCGCCTTTATGCCAAAAGGTAATTCGCCGCCCATAATAAAGGCAGGCCTAGGCCAATCGTCAAAATCACTGATTTGGTGCGCCAGACGATAAATGCCGCGCCTATGGCGGCCAAAATGCGGGTGTTGGATGTGATATCAGCGACCGCCCCATTGCTGAGGAAAATCTCTGCCACCACAATCGTCCATAATACCGCAATAGGCACCAAGCGCATCGCTGTGGTTGCCGCTGGTGATAATTTGGCAGGCATGACAGGCGTTAAAAATACAAACCGCATGGCGAAGGTAATCAGGCCGCTAATGATGATAAGCGCCCAAATCATGCATCACCTGTTTGCTTGAAATAAACAGCTGTGATTGTGCCTGCCGCGATGCCCGCAATGGCCGCGATTAAGAGCCATAAATTATAGGGCAAATGCGCGAAGGCAAAGACACAGGCTGTGCTTGTGGCGATGGTCGCAACCTCAACACGGCTTTTGATAAGGGGCAGGGTGATGGCCATGAAAATAAGCGGTATGACAAAGCCAAGCGCCATTTCTTCAGGGATAGCGTTCCCTGCTAATACACCAACCAAGGTGGCGATTTGCCAGACACTCCATAACAGTAAGCCAGAGCCTAGCAGGTGATAATGCATCATCGGATTATGTGGCCGTTTCTGATAGCGCAAGATTGATACCGCATAGGCCTCATCTGTTAAAAGATAGGCCAATAATATACGCCATTTTAGCGGCTTATCGCGGATATATTCTGAGATAGAGGCCGAATAAAGCAAATGGCGGGCATTAAGCGCGGCAACAGAACCAAGCAGAATAGCGATAGGTGTTGCAATCGCCACAAGCTGGGCAAAGATAATCTGGCTTGTACCGGCAAATAGCAAGCTCGACATAAAGAATGTTTGCGCCGGGGTGAGGCCTGATTCAACACCTAAAACGCCAAAGACGGCGCCAAATGGTAAGATGCCCAATTGCAAGGGCAAGCCATCACGCACCCCTTGGCGGAATTCATCCCATCGTGAAATCATAGCGCAGTCGCACTTTCTACTTGGCGAAAATCATCGATTTATCTTTGAACGCTTTGAATTCAAGCGCATTGCCTGATGGGTCGCGGAAGAACATCGTTGCTTGCTCTCCTACTTCGCCTTCAAAGCGTATTTGCGGCTCAATCAAAAAGGTGATTTTGGCGGCTTGCAAGCGGGCTGATAATGCCTGCCAAACATCCCATTCAAGGATAGCGCCAAAATGACGTGACGGTACTTTTTCGCCATCCACAGGATTAGTCTCAGCAGATGGCAAATCACCCGCGACAAGATGGGCGGTGATTTGATGGCCGAAAAAGTCAAAATCAATCCAACGCTCAGAGCGTCTGCCTGTTGTGCACCCCAGCAAATCGACAAAGAACGCCTCAGTTGCGGGCAAGTCTGTGACGGCAAAGGCAAGGTGAAATGGCGGTATGGATGTTGCAGACATAAGACGCCTCCTAGGGGTGTGTTTTTACGCTTTTAATGGTGGCACCTTGTCATAAAAACAAAAACCGTGCCAGTGATAATCAAGATACCCTTTATATCATAATTTGCTTTGCAAGGGCGGATGATTTTTTGACCAATAGACGCCATGTTTTTTTATTCAAGGGGCTGCGTTTTTCATGCAAAATGCGATAATATTATGCTAGATAGGCTTGCAAGAATGATGCTCGACTATGAGCGCTTAAATTTGCGCCT
Source organism: Alphaproteobacteria bacterium UBA685 (assembly GCA_002299005.1). Taxonomy (GTDB): domain Bacteria; phylum Pseudomonadota; class Alphaproteobacteria; order Puniceispirillales; family Puniceispirillaceae; genus UBA685. The sequence continues at coordinate 10,610 of DBMZ01000154.1, forward strand.
CTAAAGGATACCAAACCCATGCTAGATAAATTTAATTTTGCCGCTGATGCTGATTTGAACGCAAAGAGATGCTTGTTGCGTGTTGATTTCAACGTGCCCCTCCAAGATGGCAAGATCACCGATGATACGCGTATCGTTCGGATATTGCCGTCTATAAAAAGACTGATTGCCAATGGTGCGCGCGTTATTTTGCTCAGTCATCTTGGTCGCCCAAAGGGCCAGCATGTGCCAGAATTGAGCCTTGCGCCTATCGCTGATTATGTCAGTGATTTGCTTGGCTGTCCTGTGCCGCTTATCTCTGATGTGTTGTCGGATGAGGGGCGGGCGATGACCGCGCAAATGGCTGATGGTGATGTGGTAATGGCAGAGAATCTGCGCTTTTGGGCAGGTGAAGAGGCAAATGAGGCTGATTTTGCGCAAGCGCTGTCTCATCTAGGCGATGTGTTTATCGCAGATGCTTTTTCAGCCGCGCACCGCGCCCATGCCTCAACTCATGGTATAACGCAACATCTGCCGTCTTATGTGGGGGATGCTATGGCGGCGGAATTAACAGCCCTATCAGATGTGCTGGTTGCGCCAACACATCCTGTGGTGGCCGTTGTTGGCGGTGCGAAGGTGTCGACCAAATTATCGGTTCTTGAAAATCTGGTTAAAAAGACAGATGCCCTTATCCTTGGCGGCGGCATGGCTAACAGCTTTTTGGGAGCGCAAGGGGTGGATATGAAGGCCTCTTTATCAGAGCCAGATTTATTTGAGACAGCCAAGCGCATTATGGTATTGGCAGAAGAAGCAGGTTGTGAGCTGATTATCCCAACAGATGGGCTGGCAGCGCGTGAATTTGCGGCCAATGCGCCTCATCGGGCGGTGCAAAATGAAGCGCTTGAAGATGGTGAAATGGTGCTTGATGTGGGGCCTGCGTCAATTGCCAATGCGGTAAAGGCGATTTCAGGGGCAAAGACTGTGCTATGGAATGGCCCGATGGGCGCGTTTGAGATTGCGCCATTTGATACAGCGACTGTGGCTGTGGCACGGGCCGTTGCTGAGCGCACAAAGGCAGGCGCTTGTGTCTCTGTTGCCGGCGGTGGTGATACGGTTGCGGCATTAAATGTGGCAAATGTCGCCGATGATTTCAGCTATCTCTCCTTAGCAGGTGGCGCCTTTTTGGAATGGCTAGAGGGTAAGACATTGCCAGGTGTTGCCGCTTTGATGAAATAACAGCACAAGACCAGCTGCCCCCTTGTTTTAACAAGGTGTGCGCACCATCTATAGAGGTAAGAGACGGTAAAAAGGTGTTAGTATCCCCCTTCCTTTAACCCATCATAAAGGTGCAAATATGCTATTTTCAAACCCTTTCAAATCACGCATGCCAGAAACAGCCGAAGCATTTCCCGGAAGAGCTGAGGCCATTTTATCACCACGCCCTCATGCGGTTCATGGACGTCCTATTCAGGCACCTTTCCCTGATGGTCACAAGATTATCACCGTAGGGATGGGTTGTTTTTGGGGCGCTGAGCGTCTTTATTGGCAGATGGCGGGTGTCTATAGCACGGCTGTTGGCTATGCGGGCGGTATGACCGAAAACCCGACCTATGAGGAAGTTTGTTCAGGGCGCACAGGCCATAGTGAGGTGGTGCTGGTTGCGTATGATCCAAATATCGTGTCGCTTGAGGCGATTTTGAAAGTCTTCTTTGAAGAGCATGATCCGACGCAAGGGTATCGCCAAGGCAATGATACAGGCACGCAATATCGCTCTGTCATCTATGCCGAGGATGAAGCAGACCTCGAAACTGCACGGGAATGTGCCAAAAATTACGGGCTTGCGCTGGCACAGGCTGGCAAAGGGGCTGTGACGACTGAGATTGAGGCGGGCAAGGTGTTCTACTATGCCGAAGATGAGCATCAGCAATATCTCCACAAGGTGCCGCATGGCTATTGCGGGCTAAAGGGCACAGGCGTTTCTTGCCCAATTGGGTGAGATTCTGATTGTTAGGCCAAATGGTTGCATTTTTACCCAATTGAAGGCTTGACGAGGGTGGCTTTGGTGAGTATGTTCCACCCTCAATTGGATTTAACTAAGATTTTGCGAGGCGCGTCATGAAAGTCGTTAGCTCTTTGAAAACACTGAAATCACGTGACCGTAACTGTCAGGTTGTGCGCCGTAAAGGTCGCCTGTACGTGATCAACAAAAAGAACCCACGTCTAAAGGCACGCCAAGGCTAATCCTTTAGGGGGTCGTGCCTGTGCTAATAGAATGTCCCTCATCTTGGGGGGCGGGCTGCTCTTAGATGAGCGCCTACAGACAAACCGGCTTTTGGCCGGTTTTTTTGTGCCTAATTTCTGGCTGATACGCCGTGGTTTCCATCATATGAAATCGCATTTCAAAAAGTGGATAGCAGGCTAGTGACAAGCAGATAGGCGCACTATATCTTAAATAAGTTCCATTTAGACTCTGAAGGATGCTGTTTATCATGCAGATGCCACAAGCTGATAAAGCGACAATTTCACGCCGCAAACAAATAGCCGATAGCTTGCGCACAATGGTGCCAGCAGGATGTGTGATTGATAGTGAAGCCTCTATGAAGGCCTATGATTCTGATGGTCTTTCAGCCTATCGCCAGATGCCGCTTGTGGTTGTCCTGCCAGAGACAACGGCGCAGGTAGCCGCTGTGATGAAATGGTGCCGCGATGAGGGCGTAAAGATTGTGCCACGCGGGGCAGGGACGTCGCTTTCAGGCGGCGCATTGCCCTTGGCAGATGGGGTTTTGCTTGGCCTTGGCAAATTTAACCAAATTCTTGATATTGATTATGAAAACCGCGCCGTTGTCACCCAGCCAGGTGTGACGAATCTTGGCATCACGCATGCGGTAGAGGATGAAGGCTTTTACTATGCGCCAGATCCCTCTAGCCAAATTGCTTGTTCGATAGGCGGTAATATTGCCGAGAATTCAGGTGGTGTTCATTGTCTGAAATATGGCCTGACGACCAATAATGTGTTGGGTGTTGAGATTGTCACGATTGATGGCGAAATTCTGCGCATTGGCGGCAAGCATCTTGATGCTGGCACGCTTGATATTTTGGGGCTGATGACAGGCTCTGAAGGGCTTCTTGGCGTCGTCACAGAGGTCACGGTGCGTATCTTAAAAAAGCCTGCGACACAGCGCGCGATGCTTGTCGGCTTCTCTTCTGCCCAAGAGGCAGGGCAGGCGGTGAGCAATGTTATCGCGGCGGGCATTATCCCTGCCGGTATGGAGATGATGGACGCGCCTGCGATTAATGCGGCAGAAGATTTTGTGAATGTCGGCTATCCACGTGATGCGGCCGCCTTGCTGATTGTCGAGCTTGATGGGCCGGAGGTTGAGGTTGATTTTCTGTGCGAGCAGGTCGGCGATATCGTCAATAAATCTGGTGCAACCTCTCTGCGGTTAAGCAATAGCGAGGAAGAGCGAAACCAGTTCTGGGCCGGGCGTAAATCGGCCTTTCCGGCGGTTGGGCGTATCTCGCCAGATTATCTGTGTATGGATGGCACAATCCCGCGCAAAGCCTTGCCAGAGATGCTGACGCGCATGGCCTCAATGAGCCAGAAATATGGCTTGCGTGTGGCGAATGTGTTCCATGCAGGTGATGGTAATTTGCACCCGCTCATTTTGTTTGATGCCAATGTTGAGGGCGAATTGGCCCTCGCAGAAGAGTTTGGCAATGATATTTTGCGCAATTGTGTTGCCCTTGGCGGCGTGCTGACAGGTGAGCATGGGGTCGGTGTTGAAAAGCGTGACCTGATGGGTGAGATGTTTACAGAAGAAGATCTAAAGCAGCAGCAACGCGTGAAATGCGCCTTTGACCCTGACCATCTGTTAAACCCCGGTAAAGTATTCCCTGTCTTGCATCGCTGTGCCGAATTAGGCCGCATGCATGTCCATAAGGGCGATGTGCCGCACCCTGATTTACCGCGCTTTTAAAAGGTGGGGGGCGCCAAGATGACTGAGATGACACCGCAGAATTTTGCTGAATTAGAAAGCATGATGGCACAGATAGTGGCCGATAAGGCGCCTGTCTCTATTCGCGCAATGGGCACCAAAACAGGGCTAGGTGCGCCAAATGACGCAAAGGATAGCTTAAATTTATCACACTTATCAGGCATTATCGATTATGAGCCTGAAGAGTTGATTATCACGGCCCATGCGGCAACCCCTCTGGCAGAGATTGAGGCGGCATTAGCGGTCAAAAATCAGATGCTTGCCTTTGAGCCGCCGCATTTAGATGCTCTGTATCAAACAGCGTCTACGGGCAGTATTGGCGGGGCGTTAATGGCCAACCTATCTGGCCCAAGGCGTCTATCGCAAGGCGCGGCACGAGACTTTTTGCTTGGTTTTCAAGGGGTGTCTGGTCGCGGTACGTCTTTTCGTTCAGGCTCTAAAGTGGTGAAGAATGTTACGGGCTATGATTTATCAAAACTGCTTTGTGGCTCTTACGGCACATTGGCCGTGATTGATGAGGTAACGCTCAAGACATTGCCCGCCGCTGAGACTTCGCTTTCGTTAATCATTGCCAATAATGACATGGTAGCGGTGGCCGCCGCCGCGAGAGCCGCGTTGCAAACTGCCTATGAGCCATCTGCCACCGCGATATTACCGCAAGGGGTGCATCGCCTGTCGCAAAATGCCTCTATAGCGGTTATACGCCTCGAAGGGGTCGCTATATCGGTGCGTGATAGGTTTGAAAAACTGCAAGCAGCTCTATCAGCCTATGGCCACACAGATAGCCTCGCATCTGATGAGTCACAGATTTTATGGCAAGAGTTGCGTGACGTGACGCCCTTATCAGATGATAGCGGTCAGATTTGGCGCATTTCTTGCGCGCCCTCAGAAGGGCCAGCGCTTTTGGTATCGATAGAGCAAAGCCTTGATGTGCGTGCTTATTTTGATTGGGCTGGCGGGCTTTTATGGCTGTCATGCACAGCACCAGATGCGCATAAAATCATCAGGCAAGCGCTTGCGGCCCATGGTGGTGGTCATGCAACCTTGATGCGCGGTGATGATGAATTGCGGCAAAATATTCCTGTGTTTGAGCCATTATCAAAGCCGCTTGCCCAGTTAAATAAACGAATTCAAGAAGCTTTTGATCCCTATGGTCTCCTTAATCCGGGCCTTCTTTAATCATGGCCGCCTTTAATGGTACCAATTGACAGATGTGGATAGACAAAGATGCAAACGCATTTTACAGCTGAACAGCTAGCCAACCCGCTGATTAGTGAGGCGGATGAGATTTTGCGCAAATGTGTGCATTGTGGGTTTTGCACCGCCACATGCCCGACCTTTGTGCTGACAGGTGATGAGCGTGATAGTCCGCGCGGTCGTATCTGGATGATCCGCGATATGCTGGAAAATGACCAAGAGGCACCGCCCGAAGAAACAGGCTTTCATCTTGATAGATGCCTGACATGTCTGTCTTGCACAACGACCTGTCCGTCTGGTGTGGATTATATGCATTTGGTCGATATTGGGCGCCATCACATCGAAGAAAAAGGCAAAAGAGACTGGTTTGATTCTGTTTTGCGCAAGGTGCTTGGCACTGTTTTGCCGCGCGCACAGCTGGCGCATAGCGCGTTGTTCTTTGCATGGCTCGCAAAACCATTGGCAGGTCTGTTCTCTGGCAGAGTGCGCGCAATGTTATCGCTGGCACCAAAGAGATTGCGCGCCCTAGACCCTGTGGGGGCAAGTGATGCGCGTTATCGGCCAAAGGAATATCCCGCCAAAAGAGTGGCGCTGTTGGCAGGATGTGCACAGCGGGCGATTAACCCAGATATCAACGCCGCCACCATTGCGCTCTTAAACCGCTTTGGTGTTGAGGTGGTGGTGAAAAAGAAGGCCTATTGTTGCGGCGCCTTATCGCATCATATCAATGATGAAAGCGGCGCTAAGGCGGCGATGCGTGCGTCCGTTGCCGCATGGGCTGAGGAATTGCACAAAGATGGTCTTGATGCGGTGATTGTGAATACATCAGGCTGTGGCACGACGATTAAAGATTACGCTAATCTGTTAAAAGATGACCCGGATTACGCCCATCTTGGCGCGCAAATTGCCTCTATGGCCAAAGATGTGAGCGAGTTTTTATATGATGCTAATCTGCTAACGCCGCTAAAGCCGCGTGCGATGAAGATTGCCTATCATGCGGCTTGTTCTTTGCAACATGGGCAAAAGATTACACAAGCGCCTAAGGCGTTATTGGCGAATGCAGGCTTTGAGGTTGTGACGGCCAAGGAATCGCATTTATGTTGCGGCTCTGCCGGTGTCTATAATGTGTTACAGCCTGAGATGGCAAGCCAATTACAGGCACGCAAATTGGGCCATATTAATGATTTAAAGGCTGATGTGGTGGTCGCAGGTAATTTGGGCTGTATCAATCAGTTAAGTGATAGTGATGCCCCGATTATGCATATTATTGAGCTGTTAAATTGGGCCTATGGCGGGGATGCCCCAAAAGAGCTTCCGCGCCAATAGGCTTATGATATGCGCTTAATCTAGCTTAAAGAAATCATTGCCCTTATCATCCATCACGATGAAGGCAGGGAAGTCTTCGACCTCGATTTTCCAAACAGCTTCCATGCCTAATTCGGCATATTCAAGCACTTCGACTTTTTTGATGGCATCTAGCGCTAATTTGGCGGCAACACCGCCGATTGAGCCGAGATAAAAGCCGCCATAAGTCTCGCACGCTTTCCTGACTGCGGCAGAGCGGTTGCCTTTTGCCAGCATCACCATTGAGCCGCCGGCGGCTTGAAACTCATCGACATAAGAATCCATGCGGCCCGCAGTGGTCGGGCCAAATGAGCCTGAGGCCATGCCGTCAGGTGTCTTGGCCGGACCCGCATAATAGACGGGGTGATCTTTGATATAATCTGGCAATGAGCCTGTTTCTTGCAGGCGTTCCTTTAGCTTGGCATGCGCGATATCTCTTGCAACGATCAGCGGCCCTGAGAGACTAACGCGCGTTTTCACAGGGTGCTGTGAGAGGGTTTTCAAGATATCTGCCATCGGCTGGTTCAAGTCGATTTTTACCACATCATCATCTGCGACCTCATCTGCGACATCTGGCAAGAAACGTGCCGGGTCTTTTTCCAATGATTCGATAAAGATACCTTCTGCGGTAATTTTGGCTTTGACTTGGCGGTCGGCCGAGCATGAGACGCCAATGCCAATCGGGCAAGAGGCACCATGGCGTGGTAGGCGGATGACGCGGACATCGTGACAGAAATATTTGCCGCCAAATTGCGCGCCAATGCCAAGCTCTCTTGTTAATTGCAAGACACGCGCTTCCCATTCTGTATCACGCCAGCCATGACCTGCCTCTGAGCCTTGTGTTGGCAAATTATCAAGCGCTTTGATAGACGCCATTTTCACGGTCTTCATCGTATATTCAGCAGATGTGCCGCCAATGACTATGGCCAAATGATAGGGCGGACAAGCCGCTGTGCCGAGGTTGATAATAGCCTCTTTAACAAATGCCATCATGCTGTCATCATTTAAGACAGCTTTGGTCTTCTGATAAAGGAATGATTTATTGGCAGACCCGCCGCCTTTTTGGATGAAGGTCAAATCATATTGCGCGCCTTTACCGGCATAGATATCAATCTGTGCTGGCAGGTTGTTGGCGGTGTTTTTCTCATCAAACATGGTCAGAGGCGCCAATTGTGAATAGCGCAAATTGGCTGTCTGATAGGTGTTATAGACGCCCTCTGATAGATGCTTGGCATCATCGCCGGCTGTCAGGACGCGCGCGCCTCTAGTGGCTGAGATAAGGGCGGTGCCTGTATCTTGGCACATTGGCAAGACGCCATCAGATGCTACCACTGCGTTCTTTAGCATTTCCAAAGCAACAAAGCGGTCATTCTTTGTGGCTTCTGGGTCATCTAGTATCGCGCGCAGCTGTGCAAGGTGGGCAGGGCGTAACAGATGGCTGATATCTTTGAAAGCGCGTTCAGATAAAAGACGCAAGCCCTCTGGTGCCACCTTAATATAGGTCTCACCTTCAATTTCAATCGGTGTTACATGCGCCGAAGTGACAAGCTCATAACGTGCATCATCGGCACCAACGGGCAAAAGCGGTGTGTAGGTAAATTCAGACATAGGGTTAATCCTGTGTGATATCAGCGTTAAGAGGGCTGGCTACTCTTCGGTGGTGCGGTTGCGGAAGCTATCTAATGAGACGATTTCGGCAGTCTCATTAGGGTCACGCTCTGGCTCATCACTATGTTCAAGCGCTTGGATGGCGCCGGCTATTTCGCTATCACTATCGTCAAGGGCGCCAAATTGCAGGCCAAAGCCAACAGATGGGTCTGAGAATTGTGTGACAGAGGCAAAAGGCACGATAAGCGTCTCTGGCTTGCCTGAGAATGACAATGTGACTTGGAAGAAGGTATCTTCGACTTTCAGGTCCCAGAATTGATGCTGGATAACGATGGTTAATTCATTCTCACCATCTTTGATAAGGCTTTGATTGACCTCAACGCCGGCAAAATCTGTGCGGAAAGTGATAAAGAAGTGAGATTCGCCCGGAAGCCCAACATGTTCTGCAATCGTCAACGCCCCGCGCAGGACATTACGCATTGAATCATCAACTAGTAACTCATAATTGATGCCAGAAATATGTTCACTCTCGTCAGACATCTTGCCCCCACTTGCAAAAGTGCGCTCGCGATTGCGCGCGCATGAAAAAGTGAGACGCTTCTGTTGCCAGGTGCCTCCCGAACCCCGCCTATCAGAGCTCAAGCCGATAGGACTTTAAAATGGTCTTTGTTACCGACTAGGCAGCAACAGCAACCGGAGCAGTGTTGTCATTTGCAACTACTACATGGCCCGATAACGGCGGGTACCATACCGAACGAAGACACAGCCTTTATTACATGCGTCGATCCTATTTCGCCCCCATAATCACCGAAAACCCTCATAAGTATGAAAAAATATGAGAAATGGTGGAGGCGCCGGGTACCGCCCCCGGGTCCGCTCTGCTTATTTCACTGCATGTTTATCGTTATAGTCGGCAAGCCGACAGCTATAACATAAGCCTTGTTGCGCATTTATTAAAGCCCTAATCGAAGAGCTGTAATGATTGACGCATATTAGGTGTCGAGATCACCCCTATTTTTGGTGGTTTTTTGGCTCTAGCTGTGGTCAATTGTAAATCTAGCTTGTGGTTCTGATAAGGGAGTGGATAGCACCGATGCGCGCATATCTCGATTTGTTGAGTAAGGTCATGGAAGAAGGCACAGATAGGTCTGATAGAACAGGCACTGGCACAAGAGCGATTTTTGGCCATCAGATGCGCTTTGACCTTTCAAAAGGCTTCCCTTTGCTGACCACCAAAAAGCTTCATCTGCGCTCGATTATCCATGAATTATTATGGTTTATCTCGGGTGATACCAATATCAAATATCTGCAAGATAATGGTGTGACGATTTGGGATGAATGGGCAGATGAGACAGGCGATCTTGGCCCTGTTTATGGCAAGCAATGGCGCCGCTGGCAGGGGGTTGATGGCACAGAGATTGACCAGCTAAGCGACCTGATTGAGATGATTAAAACAAATCCAGATTCGCGCCGCCTGATGCTATCTGCGTGGAACCCGGCTGATGTGCCTGATATGGCCTTGCCGCCTTGCCATTGTTTGTTCCAATTTCATGTCGCAAATGGCCGCCTATCATGCCAGCTTTATCAACGCTCGGCTGATATATTTTTGGGCGTGCCCTTCAATATCGCCTCTTACGCGCTTTTGACGCATATGATAGCGCATGTCTGTGATTTGGAAGTGGGTGACTTTGTCCATTCCTTGGGCGATGCGCATATTTATCATAATCATTTTGATCAGGTGAAAACCCAGCTTGAAAGACAGCCCGGCTCGTTGCCGCAATTGGTGATGCATAATCCACCAAAACAGATTGAAGATTTCACCTATGACTGCTTTGAGATTACCAATTATGAAGCGGCCCCCACAATCAAAGCGCCAATAGCGGTTTAGGAGGGTTTGATGAATACAAAATTGGTCGCAGTGGTCGCGATGGCCTCAAACCGTGTGATTGGTGATGGTGATGATTTGCTCTGGCATTTGCCAGGCGATCTGAAGCGTGTGAAACAGCTCACCATGGGCTGTCCGCTAATTATGGGTCGCAAGACGTGGGATTCGATTGGCAGGCCTTTGCCGGGCCGTGCTAGCATTGTTTTGACCAGAGATAAAAACTGGCAAGCAGAGGGCGCGATTGTCGTTCATTCACTAGACGAAGCGCTTCATAAAGGCGCCGCGTGGCTAGCAGAGCAGGGCACAGGTGAGACGCGTCAAATCTTGTTTGGCGGTGGCCAGATTTACAAGATGGGCCTTGCGCTGTGCGACGCAATAGAGATGACAGAGGTCGATTTGGCACCAATAGGCCCCGCGATGTTCCCTGAGATTGACGCCGGCCATTGGCATGAAACAGAGCGCACACAGGTGCCCGCAGACGGCGATGTGCCTGCCCACCGGTTCTTGCGTTATGAAAAAGCGGCCAACTAGCCCCTATTCGATAATGATTTCAGGCGTTGATGTTTGCGTTGCTTCAAGCGAGGCTAGCAAATTATCGGCAATCGCCAAATAGCGTTGTGCTTGCTCGCTTTCCGGCTGGCTTGCGACAATCGGCGTGCCTTCATCAGAGGTCGCTCTGATAGCCATCTGCAAGGGCACTTCGCCCAAGAACGGCATGCCAAGTGTTTCAGCTTCTTTTTTAGCGCCGCCATGACCGAAGATATCTGACCGCTCACCACAAGAGGGGCAGATAAAGTGGCTCATATTCTCAATTAGGCCAAGCACAGGCACATTCACTTTCAAGAACATGTTCAGGCCTTTGCGCGCATCAATTAGGGCCAAATCCTGCGGTGTTGAGACAATCACAGCACCTGCCAATTGGGCGCGCTGAGAGAGGGTCAATTGGGCATCGCCTGTGCCTGGCGGCATGTCGATGATCAAGACATCAAGACCTTCCCACGCAACATCTTTGAGCATTTGTTCCAACGCACTCATCACCATAGGGCCACGCCAGATGGTCGGCGCATCTTCGGCCACAAGATAGCCGATAGACATGGTTTGCAAGCCCCATGCTTCGATTGGCAATAATTTTTTATCACTTGTTTGCGGTTTGCGGTTCACCCCATTTTGACCCCGCAAAGCCCCTCCGTCATTTTCTCCTCTCCTTCCTCCATACCTCTTCTCTTTAGTCCCTTCATCCTCTCTCGTATTCCTTCTTCTTCTTCTTTATTTTTATCTTCCCTCCCCTCTTTTCTTCTTTTCTCTTCTTTTCCTCCCTTTCTCTTCTCCCCTTTTTCTTCTTCCTT
>DBMZ01000082.1:0-5554 GCA_002299005.1 Alphaproteobacteria bacterium UBA685
CGCAAATGAGAGCCGTCCGGTGATTTTCTATATGGCGATCTCACCAGCTTTGTTTGGTGCTAGCTGTCAGCTATTGAAGCAGGTTGGTCTCGTAACGCCGATGGCACGCCTTGTGGTGGAAAAGCCGCTTGGCCATGATGCCACATCAGCGCGTGAGATTAATGATGAGCTTCGGGATGTTTTTGACGAAGATAATATCTATCGTATTGACCATTATCTGGGCAAAGAGACGGTGCAAAATTTGATGGCATTGCGCTTTGCCAACACGATTTTTGAAAGCCAGTGGAACAATACTTTTATCGACCATATCCAGATCACAGTCGCTGAATCTGTGGGGCTAGAGGGGCGTGCCTCTTATTATGACAATTATGGTGCGTTGCGCGATATGTGCCAAAACCATCTGATGCAGCTTGTATGCTTGGTCGCGATGGAGCCGCCAGCGCAGTTCAAAGCTAATCAGGTGCGTGATGAAAAACTGCGCGTTTTGCGTGCTTTGCGCCCGGTTGAGCCTGCCAACCTGTCGGACAGCCTTGTTATTGGCCAATATGGCGCGGGTGAGTTGAATGGCGACGATGTGGCCTCTTACCAAGATGAGTTGGGCCAATCATCAAAGGTCGATACCTTTGCCGCCTTGAAATTATATATTGAGAATTGGCGTTGGGCAGGGGTGCCGTTTTATATCCGCACGGGCAAAAGAATGGCGGTGCGTGCCTCTGAGATTGTTGTGACATTTAAAAAACGCTCTCATGATATCTTTGCCAATGGCAGCGCGTCTGAAACAGATTTTCCTAACCAGCTTGTGATAAGATTACAGCCGCATGAAGGTTTGCGCCTACAGCTTATCAGCAAGCAACCTGGCCCTGGTGGTATGCGCCTATTTCCTTCTGGGCTAAATCTATCATTTGATGATACATTTAAAACCCGCCTGCCAGATGCTTATGAGCGCTTATTGATGGATGTTGCGCGTGGCAACCAGACATTATTTATGCGCCATGATGAGGTTATGGCGGCGTGGCATTTCATGGATCCGATTATTGCGGCCGCCGCTGAGGTAGCACCAGAAATCTATCCGGCAGGGTCATTTGGCCCAGAGGCGCAAGATGCGTTATTCGCAACAGGTGAGATGGGCTGGCAAGCGCCTATTCTTGAGTAAGACAAATCATAAGGGAGCATCAGGGCGATGAGTATCAACCCATCAGATGTATCAAACTATCTATTGCAAGGCTTGGCCGAGGCGATTGAAGCGACAGGCAAGGGCACCCTTATTCTATCAGGTGGCTCTAGCCCTGTGCCTGTTTTTGCGCAGTTGGCAGAGACTGATTTTGCATGGGAGAAGGTTATCATCACCCTTGTTGATGAGCGTAATGTGGCGCCGTCTCATGTGGATTCAAACGAAGCGCTTATCCGCACCCATTTGATGCAAGGCGCGCCTGCTGCGGCTAGGTTTGTGCCGCTTTATAATAATCCAGAGGCGTTTGCAGAGATTGGCATCGGCCATGTGGCCTTGCTTGGTATGGGCACAGACGGGCATTTTGCGTCCTTGTTCCCCGCAATGGTGGGCGATGAGCAAGCATTTTCTCTGGCCGCAGATCCTGCCATTATCACAACAGGCCCGCAAGGTAGCCCTGTTCATCCGCGTATTTCGATGAATTTGAGCCTGATTGAAAAGATCCCACATTGCTGTTTGCTTTTACCAAATCAAGAAAAAGCAGATTTATTCGAAGCGGCAAAGACAGATGAGACGCTTCCCGTCCATTATCTACAAAAAGCCCTTGGCGACAGACTAACAATATTTGCTTAAGCGAAAGGCAAACCTCCCCCATGACACTGCACCCAATTGTAAAGCAAGTTACTGACACCATCATCAAAAGAAGCGCGAAGTCACGCCGTGATTATCTGGCCTCTATGGAAGAGATGGCGCACTCAAATGATCAGGACAGAACCAAGGTGAGCTGTTCTAATCTTGCGCATGCTGGCGCGGCGGCAGGGCAAGATCAAGATGATGTGACAGGCCTGTCGGCAAGCAATAAGCCAAATATCGCGATTGTCAGCGCCTATAATGACATGCTCTCAGCGCACCAGCCATTTGAGAGCTATCCGCAGATGATCCGTGCGGCGGCGCGTCAAAATGGGGCGACCGCCCAGATGGCCGGCGGTGTGCCTGCTATGTGTGATGGGGTGACCCAAGGCCGCCCCGGTATGGAGTTATCGCTGGCATCGCGTGATGTGATTGCGATGTCAACAGCTGTTGCCCTCTCGCATGGTGTCTATGATGGCGCTTTATGCCTTGGTGTGTGTGATAAGATTATCCCGGGCCTTGTTATGGGCGCGCTTGCCTTTGGCCATTTGCCGGTGATTTTTGTGCCAGCAGGCCCGATGCCCTCCGGTCTGCCAAATGATGAAAAGGCGGCCGTTCGCAAAGCCTTTGCCAAAGGTGAGGTGGGCCGTGATGCGCTGCTAAAGGCTGAGATGTCTGCCTATCATAGCGCTGGTACTTGTACGTTTTATGGCACGGCGAATTCCAATCAAATGTTGATGGAAATTATGGGGCTTCATTTGCCGGGCGGTACCTTTGTGAACCCGCATGAAGATTTGCGCCATGCGCTAACCATTGCCGCAACTGAGCAAATTATCTCTATTTCACGTAAATCTGATGATGTGCGCCCAATGTCGCAAGTGATTGATGAGCGCTCTTTTGTGAATGCGATTATCGGTCTTCATGCCACAGGTGGTTCAACCAACCACGCGCTTCATCTGCCGGCGATGGCCGCCGCCGCAGGGATTGAGCTGACATGGGATGATTTCGATGCGCTATCTGAGGTGACACCTTTGCTGGCGCGTCTTTATCCAAATGGCAGTGCTGATGTGAACCATTTCAATGCCGCCGGTGGTATGGGCTTTGTTATTCATGAATTGCTATCAGCCGGTCTTCTTCATGGGGATGCCAAGACGATTTGGGGCGGCTCGATGGCTGATTATGTGGTTGAGCCTGAATTATCAGATAAGGGCCTTCATTGGCGCGAGGGGGCTAAGGCTTCGATTGATGAGGCAGTTTTGCGCCCTGTGGCTAATCCGCATGCCGCGAATGGGGGCTTGAAGATGCTCTCTGGTACGCTTGGTCGTGCGGTGATGAAGATATCAGCCGTTGCGCCTGAACGTCATAAAATCACGGCGCCTGTGGCAATCTTTGAAAATGAAGCAGATGTCAAAGCCGCCTTTGAAGCAGACGCGCTAAACCGTGATGTGATTGTTGTGGTGCGTGGCCAAGGCCCTGCCGCAACAGGCATGCCTGAATTACATTCGCTCACCCCGCTTTTGACAATCCTACAAGATAAGGGGTTTGCCGTAGCTTTGATGACAGATGGCCGCATGTCAGGTGCCTCTGGCAAGGTGCCGTCTGCCATTCACATGACACCAGAGGCCGCGCTAGGCGGGCCTATCGCACAATTGCGAGATGGTGATGTCGTGACGATTGATGCGGTCAATGGCGCTATGACAACAGACGCGCCTTTGGCAGACCGTGAGCCTATCACAAGCTATAAAGCGATGAGCGCACAAGGCTTTGGCAGAGGTCTATTTGCCTCTTACCGCCAAAATGTCTGTTCAGCAGAACAAGGCGCTGGTCTAAAACTTATTTAAGGCATGATGCCTTTTGAAAACAATAAAAAGGAAGCTGTAATGGCAAATATACGTTCTATCTTAGCGCTTGGCCCTGTAATGCCTGTGATCGTCATTGATGATGCCGCCGATGCGGTGCCATTGGCCGAAGCCTTGCTTGAGGGCGGCCTATCGACGATTGAGGTGACCTTGCGCACCAATGCGGCTTTGGCGGCAATGGAGGCGATTGCTAAATCATGCCCTGATATGGTCATTGGTGCTGGCACAGTGCTAACAGGCGCAGATGCCGCCAATGCACGTGACGCAGGCGCTGTCTTTGCTGTTAGCCCTGGCTCAACCCCTGATTTGATTGCCGGATGCGCAGATGCTGGCATTGACTTATTGCCAGGTGCCACAAGCGCGAGTGAGGCAATGGCATTGCTAGAGCAAGGGTTTGATGCGCAAAAATTCTTCCCCGCCGTCCCAGCAGGCGGTGCGCCGTTCCTGAAAGGCTTATCAAGCCCTCTGCCACAAATCACTTTCTGTCCAACAGGGGGCATCTCACAGGCAACAGCGCCAGATTTCCTAGCGCTTGATAATGTGAATTGTGTGGGTGGCTCATGGCTGGCAAGCCGCGCGGATATTGCGGCTAAAGAATTTGCCGCCATCACAGCGCGCGCTAAATTAGCCGCTGCCCTATAAAGAGATGGCCCTATAAAGAGCTGAACCTATAATTTATCTGACCATTTAAGGTGAGTTTGAGATGAGATTAACTGACAATCCTATATTCGCAAAATTGCAACAACATCATGAGACGCTAAGCGGCTTGCATTTTGATGATGTGAAGGCAGATGCGGCGCGTCAGAAAGCGATGAGCCTATCAATGGATGATTTGGCGATTGATCTCTCACGCCACCTGATACAGCCTGAAACGCTTGATATTTTGGCTGAATTGGCAGATGCCGCTGATCTGTCAGGTCAATATCAGCGGCTTTTTGCTGGTGAGGCAATGAACGTCACAGAAGGCCGCCCTGTCTTGCATATGCAAGCGCGTACGGCCGAGGCATTATCAGGCGATGATGCCCGCAAGATGGCGATATTTAGTGATGTATTGCGCGGTGATAAATCAATCAAAGATATTGTGAATATCGGCATTGGCGGCTCTGATTTGGGGCCGGCGATGGTGACCAAAGCGCTTGCGCCATTTCATGATGGGCCGAATATTCATTTTGTGTCTAATGTTGACCCAAGCCATCTTTATGATGTTTTGAAGGACGCCACCCCAGAGCGCACGCAATTTATCGTTACCTCAAAGACTTTCACCACCCAAGAGACGATGAAAAACGCCACCCTTGCCAGAGCATGGCTTGTCAAGGCGGGCTGTTCGCCAGATAGGCATTTCGCGGCTGTCACAGCGGCCCCTGAAAAGGCCGAGGAATGGGGCGTGGAACGTGACCGTGTGTTTGGCTTTGCTGATGGGATTGGCGGGCGTTATTCGCTGTGGTCAGCGGTTGGTCTGCCGATTATGGTGGCGATTGGCACAAAGGGCTTTTATGAGATGCTGAAAGGCGCGCATGATATGGATAATCATGTCAAAACAGCGCCCGCACGCCAGAATATGGCGATGATGATGGCTGGTTTGCGTGTCTATTATCGCAACGTCCAAAATCGCTCTGCGCATGGCATTATGGCCTATGATCAAAGATTGTCAGATTTCACCAGATGGGCCCAGCAAACAGAGATGGAATCAAACGGCAAGTCTGTTGATCGCAACGGCCAGAAGCTTGATTATTTCACATCGCCGATTATTTGGGGAGAGGCTGGCACAGGGGCGCAACATTCCTTCTTCCAAGCTTTGCATCAAGAGGCGGATATTTGCCCGCTTGATATTTTGGTGCCGCTTCAGCCTGTGCCTGATTACCGCGATGAAAGCTTTCAAGAAAGTCACAAAATGTTG
>DBMZ01000082.1:5663-7396 GCA_002299005.1 Alphaproteobacteria bacterium UBA685
CACAGGCATTTTGAAGGTGGCAGGCCAACAAGCTTCATCAGCTGGCGTGCAACAACACCCTACGCGCTTGGCCGTCTGTTATCGCTCTATGAGCATGTGACAATCGCCTCAGGCTTCTTGTGGGATGTGAACAGCTTTGACCAATTTGGTGTTGAGCTTGGTAAATCCATGGCGCATGCGCTGGCGAGCGTTCAAGAAGTTGACGATATGCCAGCACAATTTTCTGCGGCCGCACGTGCCTTTATGGCGCGCTTGCCAAAAGACGCGCTTTAATTGCCGAAATCAAACAGGCCTGATTGTCTGCGATGCGCATCAAATTTAAGGCTGCGTCCCAATGGGGGCGCGCCGCGATGTTGACATTCCTTTTTCTCACATAGCTGGCAGGCAAGCCCAATCGGCGTAAATGACGGCGATTTTGGCGACAGAAGGCTATCAGCTAGGCCGATTTCTTTGGCATGTTTCATCTCACAGCCAAGCGCAACAGCGAATAGGGGCGTGCCGTGATGTGTTGGCCCTGTGCGCGGTTGGACGACAGTTCTGGCAAGGGTAAAGAATTTCTGCCCTTCTTCTAATTCGGCCAATTGGGTATGGATAGAGCCAGGCACGCGAAAGGCCTGATGCGGGATCCAACGCCCGCAAGCGCCGCCATAGCGGGCAAATTCAACACCCGCGGCCGAAAGGCGTTTTGAGATATAGCCTGCCTCATCAACACGCAAGAAAAAGAACGGGATGCCTCTGGCATTTGGCTTGTTCAAAGTTGTCAGGCGATGACAGATCTGCTCAAAGCTAGCTGAGTAACGCTTGCCCAATAGCTCAATATCATGGCGCGTTTCTTGGGCTGACTTCAAAAAGCTGTTATAGGGCATCATCAAGGCGCCAGCAAAATACCCAGCAAGGGTGGTCTGCAAAAGCTGGCGTGATTCAATGCCTGAGAGGCCAGATTTATCAATAATATCAGTGATTTGCGCCTGATATCCAATCAAGGCAATCTGCGAGGCTAATTGAAAGACACGTTGCGGGTCTTCCAAAATCTCAGACAGCATGATTTGGCCGCGATGCATATCATGATGACGCAATAAATGCCCCATCACATGGGTCGGCATGATGCGCGTGCGGATAGAATAGCGCTCTTGTAGATGATTGCTGAGGTTAGTGAAAAATTGCCCCGCCTGTAATTTGGCCTCTTTGGCACAATTCTCTGCGGCCTCTTCAAGCGTGGGAAAATGATTTTCAGATTGCTCCAAAAAGCGTCTTACATCCTCAATAGGGCGCGGTAATGTGCGGGTCTCTAGCCCATCCTTGCCTTGCTGTGCGGCAGATTTCATCGTCTCATAGGAATCATAAAGCGCTAGGATCGCATTGGCAGCTGTCGGTTGGTTCTGCGCCAATTGCTGAATGTCACGGCGGGTGAGGGCTTGCTCACTCAATAGCGGATCGGCAAAAATCTCAATAAGTCGCGCTGTTAGCTTGGCTGAATCATCCTCTGCCATCTCTTTGAGGTCGATATCATAGGTTTGCCCCAGCTTGAATAAAAGTTGCACGGTCACAGGGCGCGTATTATTTTCTAGCAAATTAAGATAAGAGGCCGAAATGCCAAGCTCTTCAGCCATAAGGGCCTGCGATATGCCAAGTTCTTTGCGCAAGCGGCGCAATTTGTGGCCAATCATAATTTTGGCGCCTAATGCATCACTCATGCGAGCCTCCCTTAATTTATTATATCTAGTGTTTGTTAT
>DBMZ01000062.1:0-7027 GCA_002299005.1 Alphaproteobacteria bacterium UBA685
ACCGTCTTACCCGGGCAAAGAGCTGGGTAATTGCGCGTATCAGGCGCCGCCCACTAGCGGCTGAGTAGGTCTGATTCTGATAAAAGCGCTTCAATCCAAGCGCTGTCTTCACGCTCATCTAATTTCATGATGAGATGTTTTTGAAGCTGAAAACAAGGCGCCTGTTCCATCTCGAACAGGCGCTTTTTTGCATCATCACCTTCGTCTTGCGCACGCGCCTCTTTGACCAGCCGGCGCGGTAAATAAGCAGATCCGCCAAATTCGCGCAAATAAGACAGCGCCATTTGTGCCGTGTTAAAGCTGACATAGGCGGCGCCTGCATCATAATAATATTCATCATGCTGGCGTCTAAAATCAGGGCCATAATCAACATAAACATACTGGCTATCAAAACGCAGAGGTGTCTCAATGCGATCTGAATAGAGCGCTAATTCTTCATCATCAAGCTGCAATGCCTTTTGCGATTTACGCACCACAGGCTCACCAACAAGCGCCATATCAATGGTACCCTCATTTAAGCCTTTGATTAACACCCCCTCATCAGCTTGTTGCACCGATAGCGCAAACCCTACCTCATAGGCGCGAAGCTTGTTAAAGAAATGACGACCACCTAAATCCCACAATAGCGGCGTGCAACCAATATTATAGATTTGTGACATGCCCTGCGGCAGAGAGGTCGCGCGCAAAGCCTGTCCCCATAGCCCATCAATCACCCGCGCATAAGATAACAGCTTCGTGCCAGCGGCGGTTAGGCTCACACCTGATTTTTGGCGGATGATTAATGTCTGCCCAACCTCTTCTTCAAGCGCTTTAAGGCGCATCGTCACCGAAGATTGTGTCACGTTCAATCGCTCTGAGGCTTTAACCAAAGACCCTGTTTCAATAATCGCGATAAATGTTTTCAAGGCTGATTGATTCATACCGCCATGATACTTCAATAATTTTGAATTATTAAGTGAAAAAAATTCGTTTTTCAAAATTTATTAAATCTGCAAATGTCTTGTTTCTAATAAGACAGTCGGGGGGCTATCAGAGATGAGCGATATCACATCTTATGACATGTTAATTAATGGCGCGTTTGTGCCTGCCAGTGATGGGGCACGGTTTGACTCTGTCAATCCAGCCACAGGCGCTGTTTGGGCAAGCTTTGCCGCCGCGACGGCTGATGATGTTGATAGGGCTGTTCGCGCGGCCTCTGATGCTTTGCAAGGGCCATGGGGGCAGATGACGCCTAGCATGCGCGGTAAATTACTTGGCAAGCTAGCTGATCTGCTCGCCGAAAATTCTGAGGCTATTGGCCGCATTGAGACCACTGATACCGGCAAGATGTTCAAAGAAACACGCTGGCAGTGTCAATATATCGCTGAATATCTGCGTTATTATGCTGGCGCGGCTGATAAATTGCATGGCGATACATTGCCGATTGATAAGCCTGATATGTTTGTCTTCACATATCGTGAGCCGCTTGGGGTGATTGCCGCGATTATTCCGTGGAATTCGCAGATGTTCTTATCAGCGACGAAGATTGGCCCTGCCTTGGCAACAGGCAACACGATTGTTCTAAAGGCCTCAGAACATGCCTCTGCGCCTTTGCTAGAATTTGGTAAATTGGCCAAGCAAGCCGGCATCCCTGACGGCGTCATCAATATCATCACAGGCTTTGGTGACCCGTGCGGTAAGACGCTGACAACCCACCCTAGCATCGCACGTATTGCCTTTACAGGCGGCACTCAATCTGCGCGTCATATTATCCGCAATTCGGCTGAAAATTTTGCGGAAGTATCGCTAGAACTTGGCGGCAAATCCCCGTTTATTGTCTTTGATGATGCGGATATCGAATCAGCGGTTAATGGTTCTGTCGCTGGTATTTTTGCCGCAACAGGCCAGTCTTGTGTCGCAGGCTCTCGCCTCTATTTGCATGAGGATATCGCAGATGAATTCCTTGAAAAGATGGTCGCCATTGCCAAGGGCATTAAGATTGGCGACCCGCAAGCAGATGAGACAGAGATGGGGCCTCTTTGCACCACAGGCCAGATGAGCCTTATCACAGAGCAAGTGGCCCTTGCGGTTGAACAAGGCGGCACAATCTTGGCCGGCGGCAACGCACGCGAAGATTTAGGCGGGCTGTATTTTGAGCCAACCATCATCGACTGCCCTGACCAATCTATGAGCCTTGTGCAGACAGAATTATTCGGCCCTGTCTTGGCGGTCCAACGCTTCAAAACCGAAGATGAGGTTCTCGCGCTTGCCAATGATAGTGATTACGGGCTAGCGGCTGGCATCTTCACGACCAATAACGCCAGAGCTTTGCGCCTATCACAGAACATACGCGCGGGCATTATTTGGGTGAATACCTACCGTGCTATCTCGCCCATCGCTGAATTTGGCGGCATGAAACATTCAGGCCATGGCAGAGAAGCAGGCTTCCAAGCATTGATGGATTACACACGCCCCAAGACTGTCTGGATGAATATGTCAGACGACCCTATCGCTAACCCATTCCAACCGCGCTAAGCCGCGTCAATTCTTGTTTCAGAGGAGCGTTTATTATGAAATTTCATCTAAGCATTAATCTTGAGCGCATGGATGACACGGTCTCTATGGAAGATGTGCGCAATCATACGCTTGAAATGGTTCAGATGGCTGATGAGGCCGGATTTGAGCTTGTTTGGGCGGCAGAGCATCACGCGCTTGAGATGACGATTGCCCCTAACCCATTTCAGCTAATGACATGGTGGGCGGCAAATACCAAAAATATCCGCCTTGGTGCGGGCGTTGTGAATGCCGCCTATTGGCACCCGATTAATTTGGCTGGCGAGGCGGCGATGACTGACCTCATTAGTGGCGGTCGTATGGATTTAGGCATTGGTTCTGGCGCCTATCAGCGCGAATTTGACCGTATGCGTCCCGGCCTTGACCAAAAGGATGGCTATAAATACTTGCAAGAAATGTTGCCACTTATCAAAGCGCTATGGAAAGGCGATGTCACCCATGAGGGCGAGCATTGGCAATTCCCAGCCTCAACCTCTTGCCCAAAGCCTGTGCAAGATGAGGTGCCTCTATGGGTGGCGGCAAGATCGCCTGTGACCTTTGATTATGCGGTTGAACATAATTGCAACATCATGAGCTGGCCTTTGACGATGCCATTCTCAGAAGCTGAGGCCTATCGTGAGCGTCTTGATGAGGCGATTGCCAAATCTGATAGGCCTTTTACGGGCAAATGGGCGATGATGCGCCACACATCTGTTTATGAGACCCAAGATGATAAGCAAGCGGCCCTTGATGCGGTGCGCTCTGCGCTTGCCATGTTTGGCAATTTGATGATGAAGTCTGGTGAGGTCACAAACGGCTTCCCGTCAAAGGTGCCACTTGCCTCGCTTGAGGGCAATGTGCGTGTTGAGCCTGAAATGCTGGCCCAAAATCTGGTCTTTGGCAGCCCTGATGAAGTGATTGGCAAGATTAAACAATATCAAGAGATTGGCGTTGATGCCTTTATCTATTACGCCTCTATGGGGCTTGATATGGCGCAACAAAAACGAAGCCTGGAATTATTTATTAACGATGTTATGCCTGCCTTTCGCTAGGGCAGCACCTGCTAGGAGAGACTTATGAGCGTAGAAATTAGACGTACCATTGATTGGACACAGACCACTTATGTTGAAGGTGGCAAGCCTGTGGAAAATCCCACCTATCTTTATGCCGCCTTGGCCGTCGTGCGCAACCCGTGGTTTGGCAGAGGCTTTGTGGAAGATCTAAGCCCTGAGATTAAAGAGCAATGCCCTGTGATTGGCAAAGTGCTTACCGAAAATCTTTTGCGCCTGTCAGGTGGCACCATCGAGGGTGTGGGCAAAGCCTCACTTGTTGGCATGGGCGGCGAGGTTGAACATGCCCAAGCCTTGACGCATTCGCTATGGTTCGGCAACCAGCTGCGTGAGGCAATTGATGCAAAAAGCTATCTTGCCTTTGCCAATATCAAAGCCGTTGGCGGCAGTACATTGCTGATCCCATTGATGGATAAGGATGATGGCGGCAGACGCTCTCACTATCAGACGATTTCGGTCTCAGTCGCAGATGCCCCTGCCCCTGATGAGATCATCATCGCGCTTGGCGGCTCTATTGGTGGTCATCCTCATCACCGCATTGGTGACCGCTATGCTGACCTCAAAGAGATGGGCAGAGATGTTGAAAATCCAGCAGGCGTATAAGGTCATTCGATGAAAACCCCAACCGGTACCGCCTATGAGACACATGGCCCTGATAAGGAGACAGCGCCCGCGCTTATCCTTATCCACGGGCTTGGCCTGACAAGACGGACATGGGATGATTTCATCCCTGCCCTTGCCGCGCATTATCATATCATTCTGTATGATTTATGCGGTCATGGCGAGAGTGATTTGCCAGATGAGGCGCCGTCTCTATCTGTGCTTGCGGCGCAGTTAAATGACTTGATGAGGCATCTTTCGATTGATAGGGCGCATCTCATCGGCTTTTCTCTTGGCGGTATGATAAACCGGCGCATGGCGATGGATTATCCTGATAGGGTGGCCTCTCTTATCATCTTAAACTCACCTCATGAGCGCGGCGAAGAAGAACAGGCACTTGTCGAACAACGTGCCAAAGATACAAGCGAAGGTGGGGCGGCCGCTACGATTGAAACAACCCTAGCACGCTGGTTTACCAAAGAATTTCGCTCTGCCAACCCTGAGAAGACCGATTGGGTGCGCCAGACAGTTCTTGCCAATGATGCACAAAATTATGCCGACCATCGCTTTGTCCTAGCAAACGGCGTGATTGAGCTTATCCGCCCAGAGCCAGCCCTAGACTTCGCCTGCCTTGTCATGACCTGCGCGCATGATACAGGCTCTAATGTGGCGATGTCAGAAGCGATTGCTGAGGAGATTGAAGGCGCGCGCCTTATCATCGTCCCTCACCTGCAACATCTAGGCCTGCTTGAAGCCCCGAGCCTTTTCACCACCCCTATTCTTACCTTTTTAGATGACATCATCACAGCCGATGAGAAGAGATAAATTATGAGCCAGAAAACAGCTATGACAGGTGGCCAAGCGGCCGTTCAAGCCCTTCAGAATGAACAAACAAGCCATGTGTTTGGCCTTATCGGCTCCGCGACGATGGAGCTGTTTGACGCGCTCTATGATGCCTCTGATATCCAATTTGTCGGCGTCCATGATGAGCGCACAGGCACCCATATGGCAGATGGCTTTGCCAGAGCGTCAGGCAAATCAGGCGTGATATTAGCGGGGCAAAATGGCCCGGGCGCAACCAACCTTGTCACAGGTCTTGCCCAAGCAAAGGCCGCTTTCTCGCCTGTTATATCGCTTGCCGGCGCGCTTGCGACCTCGCACCATTACAAGGACGGCTTCCAAGAAGTTGACCAAGAGGCGCTGTTCCGCCCTGTGACCAAAAAGACGTGGAATGTGCCATCCACCGCGCGTATTCAAGAGATTATCCAAGAAGCATACCGTGTCGCGAATGCGCCGCGCAAAGGGCCTGTGCAGGTAAATATGGCGCGTGATGTGCTATCTGGTGAGGCAGAGTTTGCGCCGCTCACCCCGCCATCAGCCTATCGCATGCCAGCCGTTGCCGCCCCCTCGCCAGAGGCCTTAAAACAAGCCGCACAGATGTTGCGCGGCGCAAGCCGTCCTGTGATTGTTGCGGGCGGCGGAATTAAGAATGAACGTGCCCATGAGGCCGCTTTTGCGCTTGCTGAGGCGATCAATTGCCCGATCGTCACATCTCCCGGCCATGGTGATGCGCTGCCCTTTGGCCATAGGCTCAATGCGGGCCAGATGGGGCCGCGCGGTAATGAGGTTGCCTCGCGCTTGGTAAAAGAAGCTGATGTCATCCTCGCCCTTGGCACGCGCCTTGGCTTTAATTCGACCTTCTTTAGCTATGATAATATCAATAAAGACGCCGACATTATCCAGATTGAGCAAGAGCCGACAGCGATTGGCCGTTATTTCCCGATAGCCCTTGGCATGATTGCTGATGCGCCAACCGCCGCTGTTATGCTAACAGAGGCGCTCTCATCATTAGATGACAGGGCATTAGCCGATGATTGGACGAAATCATATCAGGCTGAACGCCAAGCCTATCTTGCCAAAAGAGATGAAAAAGCCCTTGCCTTGGCTAGCGCAGAGTTTATCCAGCCTGCCGCGCTTTATCACCGTTTGCGCGGCGCCCTGCCACAAGATAGCGTCTTCACCATGGATGCGGGCACATTATGTCTACAAGCAACCGATAACATCAATTATCATCAACCAGGCAGTCTTTACACACCGCTTGATTTTGGCCTTGTCGGCTTTTCCTTTGCCTGCGGTCTTGGCGCAAAATTAGCTGTGCCAGAGCGGCCTGTTATCTCTTTGATGGGTGATGGCGGCTTTGGGATGACTGTCTCTGAGCTATCAACCGCGGTTGATTACGGCATTAACACAGTGACCATCGTGATGAACAACCAATGCTGGGGCGCAGAAAAAGCCTATCAGCGCGACTTCTTTGGTGAACGCTATATTGGTGCGAATATCTCAAGCCCTCCTTTTGACAAGCTAGCAGAGCTTTATGGCGCCAAGGGCTTTAAGGCAGAGACACTTGATGAGGTCACACAAGCGGTTGAAGCCGCGCTTGCCTGCGATGGGCCAGCTGTGATTGATGTCGCCGTTGACCCTGCCGCCCTCTATAGCTTTAGGCGCGATAGCTTTGCCCACCGCGCCAAATAAAAGATAGCCATTTAAGCTGCCACAGCTTGCGGGCTTTTTTCCTTAATTGGCAGATGCACCAAGGTCGATAGCAGGCCTGTGCCGACCCCAACCCACCAGACGGCGGTATAAGAGCCAAACTGGTCATAAAACGCACCACCTAGCCAGACGCCGACAAATGAGCCTAGCTGGTGCGAGAAAAAGACCAGCCCATAAAGCGTGCCCATATAACGAAGCCCGTATAGATGCGCCACGAGCCCTGATGTCAACGGCACTGTGGCAAGCCATAATGAGCCCATCACAACCGAGAATAC
>DBMZ01000062.1:7157-16226 GCA_002299005.1 Alphaproteobacteria bacterium UBA685
GTCGTGATGCCAAATTTTGCCAAAAGGCCGTTCGGATCAATCGCCGCACAGGTCTCTGTGACAAGCGCAGGGAAGTGCGCGGTGACAAAAGCAAGCTGGAAACCACAGCTAAAGAAGCCGATAAAGATCATGATGTAATTGGGATCTTTGGCCGCTCTTGTGACAATCTCGCCAAGCGATTCCTCTAACTCTGCCTTTGTTGCCTTATAGTCGCTTTTCAAAAATGGCAGGCACATGACAGATGCGACAATGATGAAGGCAAAGACGACGAAGACTTCTGACCAATGCATATCACTAAGCAAATATTGCGCTAAAGGCGGGCCGACGACCTGACCAAGACTACCAGCGGCGGTTGTGACACCAAGGGCCAACGATCTGTTTTTATCAGAGGCCGCACGCCCCACAACACCAAGCAATACGCCAAAACCGGTGCCCGCAATACCAAAGCCGACCATCACCTCTAATAGCTGGTGGCCAAAGGCCGTGACTGAATAGGCACTGAATAACAAACCAGCGGCATAAAAAGCGATGCCTATCAAAATCGCCCGCCTGTCGCCAAGTCTCTCGGCAAAGGCGCCAAATAGCGGCGTTGCCAGCCCCCATGCGAGGTTTTGAATCGCAATGGCAAGCGAAAATTCACTGCGCAACCAGCCTAAATCTTCCGCAATCGGTATTTGAAACACGCCAAAACTAGCACGCACCATAAAGCTTAGAAATAAGACCAAGCTTGATGCAATGAGAATAGGCGTGAACAAATTGGATGATTTTACTTGAACGGTTTGTGCCATTACGGACTCCCATAAAAAAGGTGACCATAATGATCACCAAATTACCGTATCACTGAATAATAGGGCTGTAAAACGTCTCGCCATAACAGGTGGCAAAATAGTATTTTCCTGAAAATTGTTTGTAGAATGAGGAAAACATCTTATAAAATTAAGATAAGATATTTCACAAATACATAATTCAAATAGGGAGGCTTATGGTGAAAAAAATCATTTCTATCGCGGCGACAATGCTTGCTGCCTCATTCATGGTGTCAGCGGCAAATGCAGCGGATGTCACATTGCGTTTTCATCAATTTTTATCGCTGAAAGCTGATATTCCCGCACGTGGGATTGAGCCTTGGATTAAGAAAATTGAAGAAGAATCAAATGGCCGCATCAAAATCGAACATTACCCTTCAATGCAGCTAGGTGGCGCACCGCCATCCCTATATGGGCAAGCGCGTGATGGTGTTGTTGATATTGTTTGGACCGTTCTAGGCTATACGCCAGGCCTGTTCCCAACCGTCGAAGCGTTTGAATTGCCCTTCATGACAGGTGATGCGGAATCAAGCTCTGTTGCTTTGCAGAAATATGTCGAAGCAAATGGCATGGCTGAATTTAGTGACGTTCATCCGCTTGGCTTCCACACGCATGGCCCTGGCATCATTCACGTCAAAGGCCCAGCGGTTAAGACACTTGGCGATCTAAAAGGCAAAAAGCTACGCGGCCCAACACGTGTTATCACAGGCATGCTAGGCGAGCTTGGCGCGACCCCTGTTGGTATGCCCGTACCGGCGGTGCCTGAATCATTGTCAAAAGGCGTGATTGATGGCGCGGTTATTCCTTATGAGGTATCTGTGCCACTAAAAATCGCCCAGCTAACAGATTCGCACACAGGGTTTGAAGGCGAAACAGGCCTATATACCGCGACCTTTGGCGTCATCATGAACAAGGCGTCTTATCAGGCAATGCCAGCTGATTTGCGCGCTATCCTTGACCGCAATTCAGGCGTGGAGATTGCCCGCTCATTCGGGCGTGCGATGGATCAAGCTGATGTTGTGGGCAAGCGTATCGCCACCGAATCCGGCAATGAGGTGGTCGAGATTAGCCTATCAGACAAGGCCAAATGGGTTGAAGCGGTTCAGCCTGTAATCGATGGTTGGATTTCTGAGATGGACAGTAAAGGCCTTGATGGCGCAGGTCTTGTGGCCGCGGCACGAGAGGCGATTGCGGCTGAAAAATAAACCGGCTTAAATCAGCCCGTTATAAATCAATTAATCCGCCCATTGAAGTATCTGTTAATGGGCGGATTTTTTTATCTTGCCTTAGTGACAATTTGTTTCTTTTCCCCGTATAGTCCGAGACCAAAGAGTGATGCTTCAAATAAATAGCGCTGGTGATAAAAGATGATGACGGCCGATAATAGCAACTGGCAAAATAAGATGCTTGCTTTGATAGACAAAACCAGCAAAGCCTTTGCTTTGGGTGGCGGATTTATCCTTATTGCTTTGGCCGCTTTGACAATCATTTCGGTGATTGGCCGCACCATTAACGCTTATGGCTTTGGCCCTATCCAAGGTGATTTTGAATTGGTTGAAAATGGCACAGCCTTTGTTGTTTTCTGCTCACTTCCTTATTGCCAGATGCGCTTTGGCCATGTGTCGGTTGATATTCTATCACGCCGCCTGCCACCGCGCCTCTCATGGCTTATCGCCATCGCCAGCCATGCAGGCATGAGCCTGATTGCCATCATCATCACGCGCCAGCTTTATTTCGGCATGATGGATAAATATAATTGGGGCGAGACGACCTTTATCCTACAGCTGCCCTCTTGGTGGGGCTATGCCGCCGCTCTGCCTGCCAGTGTTTTATGGGTGCTCGCCTGTATTGCCGCCACATATCTTACCATCACAGGCCAGCATATGTATGAGAGCTTGCAGGAGACATCGTCGTGACCAGTTTTGAAATTGGCCTCTATGCCCTGCCCTTACTGCTTGTACTTATCTTGGCACGCGTGCCGATTATGCTGTCTATGTTGCTGGTTGGGATTGTTGGCCAATATCTGATCTTGGGCAATTGGAACCCGTTTTTGGCACAGATGAAGAATGTCACCTATTCGACCTTCTCGAACTATTCGTTATCAGTCATCCCGATGTTTTTGCTGATGGGGCAATTTGCTTCTAAGGGCGGCATGTCAAAGGCCTTATTCCAAACAGCTAAAACATTTGTTGGCCACAGACGAGGCGGCCTTGCCCAAGCGGCGATTGTGGCTTGCGGCGGTTTTGGCGCCATTTGCGGCTCATCCTTGGCAACAGCCGCCACGATGGGGCAAGTCGCCTTGCCTGAATTGCGCAAACATGGCTATTCAGACAAATTATCAACCGCCGTGCTCGCCGCGGGCGGCACATTGGGTGTGCTTATACCGCCCTCTGTTGTGCTGGTTATCTATGCCATTCTAACAGAACAAAACATCGCTAAATTATTCATCGCCGCCTTCATTCCCGGCTTCCTTGCCGTCCTAGGCTATATGGTTACCATCGGTATCTTGGCCAAATTATGGGAGAAGGACGAAGTCCCGCAAGAGCGCACAAGCCTAGGTGAGCGCTTGAGAGCCTTATTCGCCATTTGGCCTGTCATCACCATTTTTACCCTTGTCATAGGCGGCATCTATCTTGGTTGGTTCACCCCCACAGAAGGCGCGGCCGTTGGTGCTGGCACCACAGGTCTTTATGCGTTTTTTAATGGCGGGCTTGACCGCAAAGGCATCCAAGATGCCATCCTTGAGACCGCCCAATCCACCGCGATGATATTTGCCATCCTCCTTGGCGCGGCAGTCTTTAACAGCTTCCTTGCCTTCAGCCGTGTCCCATTCGAAGCGGCCGCAATGATAGAAGGGCTAAACGCCAACCCGTGGATTATTTTGACGGTGATTTTAATCATCTATCTAATCTTGGGCTGTTTCATGGATAGCCTTTCAATGATTATCCTGACCATCCCTGTCTTTTTCCCTGTCTTTCAAACACTCGATTTTGGCATGGGGCCAGAAGATGCTGCGCTTTGGTTTGGCGTGCTTGTATTGATCGTTGTTGAGGTCGGCCTTATTACCCCGCCTGTTGGGATGAATTTATTTGTGATAAACAAGCTCGCAGGCGATGTGCCTCTCGCAGAATCTTATCGCGGCATCCTGCCTTTTGTGGCAAGTGACTTACTGCGCGTTATAATCCTCACAGCCTTCCCCGCTATCACCCTATTTGCTGTCCATCAGCTATTCTAAAAAGGAGCTTTACTATGGCGAATAGTATCGATCATTTCACGCTTGGCGCAAGCGACCTAGCATCTGGCACAGACGCGCTAAAACAGACAATAGGCGTTGAGATACCGCAAGGCGGCAAGCATCCTTTGATGAGCACGCATAACGGCATTATGGCAACGGGCGAGGGTCAATTTATGGAATTGATTGCGATTGACCCTGACGCCCCACAGCCAGATCGCATCAGATGGTTTTCCCTTGATGAGGCGCGCACGATTGACCGCCTTGCGATACGCCCGCGCGCGCTTTGCTGGGTTGTGAACACAGATGATCTGGATAAAACCGTCGCCAATAGCCCTGTTGATTTGGGCGAGATTGTGAATATGTCACGCGGTGACAGAACATGGCGGCTCACCATTCCCAAAGATGGCTCACTGCCAGAACAAGGCCTGATCCCGGCCTTTATTGAATGGTCTCCGGGCCCGCACCCAAGCACTGTGCAACAAGATTTAGGCATCCGCCTGAATGAGATCACCCTCACCCATCCAGACCCTGCAAAATTGCAGGCGATTTTTGAAGCTTTGGAAATCGACCATCTGGCCACAATCACCGAAGGCGAGACAGCTTTGTCATTTGATGTGAACACGCCAAATGGCCGGGTGGTGCTTGATTAACCGCCTACGCTTTTACTCTGGCCCCTATAATCTGGCCCCTATAATCTGGCAAGCACGCCATCCATAATGGCGATGATATCTTGCCCTATCGCATCATTTAGCGCGTCTTCATGAGGCGCGCTAAAGCTTTTTGCGTCATTATCATAATAAAGCCCGCTTGCCTCTGCGAACGCATCAGATAGGGCGGCGCGGCAAATAATATCTGCCCCAACGCTGATATCAGCGCCTTCAATACCAAAGCCTTGCTTGACCATTTTGGTACCCAATAAAGAGGCAGGATTAACAGACACATAAACACGCGTAGCGTCTGCCAATGCCATCTGTCTTGACCAAGAGGTAATCGCAAGCTTACTTTGCGCATAGGCATTCATATCATCCATCTCACCAAAGGCGCGCAAATAATCAAGGTCAACAGGCCGTTGAGCCGCCGATGATAGGCTCACAACACGCGCGCCCTTTGGCAATGAAGGCAGAAGCTTTTTGGTCAAAAGATAGGGCGCGATTGTGTTCACCGCAAAGCGCAACTCTAGCCCCTCATTTGTCTTTGTCTGCTCAGCCTTTAACACACCTGCATTATTGATAATCACATCAATCTGCTGATGGTTGGCGGCTATTTCATCTGCCATGCGCGCAACATCACGCAATGATGACAGATCACAGCGATAGCTTGTCACCCTTGTTTGGGCTGATAAGTCTTGCACCATCTCATCAAGACGCGCTTGTCTGCGCCCATGAAGCAATAAATGATGGCCTTGTTCTGCCAGCATTTGTGCGGCCAATGCCCCAAGCCCGTCTGTTGCGCCTGTCAGTAATATCGTCTTTGCCATTATGCTGGCCTCCTTATTGAACAGGCCTAATCAAGGCGATCTTCAGAAAATAGATAGATGAATGAGGCAACCAATAAAGGCAGGGCAAAGAACAGGAACAAAGCCTGATAGCCTGCCAGCTGGCTAGTCGTTGCCCCAAAGGCAAAAGCACTTGCCGATAATGCCTGCATAGAGCCGACACCCGCAATAGAACAGAGATTTAACATCGAGACACCGCGACCGATTAAATGAGGCGCAATAAAGCTTCTGCCATGCGCCATCATAATCGGATAGGACATGCCAAACACCCCTACCAGCGTCAACAAAACCGTTGCACCAATCAGGCCGAGATTAGGGATAAGCGCAAGGGCAAGCAAGCTTAACAGCGTGCCTAAATTACCGCCTAATATGACCCATTTTCTTGTGCCAAAGAACCTATCGAGCGGCCCATAGATAAAACTGCCCACAGACATGCCAGCGCCCATCGCCAATGTCACAAACCCAATGCCGCTAGCATCTTGGGCAAAGATATCCTGCATATAAGGCCCAGCCCACAGGCCGCGAAGACCAGCGGCCGCCGCATAAGAGAAGAACATCAAAGGCGCGATAAACCACAGGGCGCGGATTTTAAAAATCGTGATAAAGCCGTCAGATGCGCCTTTATTGCTGGCGCTCTTATCCGCATCCTTAATTTCAGGATCGCGCACAAACACCCAGATTGCGGTCGCAATCGCCGCCGTAATCGCACATAGCACCCACAGAGATTCGCGCCAACCAAAGGCTTCTGCCGCCAGTGCCAGCGGCGCGGCGCTTGCCAAATTACCCATCGTGCCAATACCAATGAGCGCGCCGCCTAATGTCGCAAACATCGCCGGCGGAAAAGCGCGTGCTAGGATGAAGTAAGACGCCATAAGCACAGGCGCACAGCCAATGCCGATAAGGCTCATCGCGATTTGGACATGCAAAGGGGTGGTGGCAATCGCAAAGACAGCCGCCCCGCCCCCGCCGCCAATCGCCAGCAAGATGCTAGCTGTCAGGCGCGGGCCGAACCTATCAAGGCTCCATCCCACAGGAAATTGCATAATGGCGAATGTTAAGAACCACAGGCCAGATGCCAGCGATAAATCAGCCGCAGTTGCGCCGATTTCGCTATCGAGCACAGGTGTTAATACGGCCAAGCAAGCGCGATAAAATTGGCTCATCACATAGCCAAACAACAATGCAAGCAACCCAAGTCGCATGGTGCCAAAATTCATCGCAATATCCTATCATGCATGAAAAAAGCGCCCGAAATTGCGCGCCCCGTGTCTGATGGCAAAACAGTAACTATTTCAGCAAGGGGGGGCAACTAAAACCATCACCCCCTCTTTACTTCGGCCCCTTATGATGGCAGGACTTAGGACATGATCGCGATGTATGATGAGGGGGGCGTGATGGAGGATAAAAAATCATCTTGTTGCACGCCGCAACGCGCTGAGGCCAATAGCGCGGTTTTGGCTGCTTTGCACAACCAGCCGCCGCGCGCTTATGAATATTTGCTTGGCGCAGATACCCCTTCTGCGATTGTTGAAATACCAGCTGGCACCGCCCTTATCGGCACAGATACCCCCTACCTTGTGGTGGATGAAGAAGGCCCGTTGCGGACCAGCAAAATCAAACGCTTTTGGATGGATGCGACCACCGTTACCAATGCAAGATTTGCGCAATTTGTGCAGGAGACAGGCTATCAAACACAGGCCGAAGCCTTTGGTGATTCCTTTGTCTTTAACGGTCTTTTGCCACATGATGATTTCTTTGAGAGAGCCGTTGTTGGCGTGCCTTGGTGGCGGTCTGTTGAAGGGGCGTGTTGGCATAATCCCACAGGCACAAAATACCCCTCGCAAGCAGAGCCAGACCACCCTGTCACGCATATTAGCTGGCATGATGCGATGGCCTTTGCCAAATGGGCGGGCGGGCGTCTGCCAAATGAAGCTGAATGGGAACATGCCGCAAGAGGCGGTCTTGGTGATGTGAAATATCCGTGGGGTGATGATGACCCGCGCGATGATACGCTTGAAGGGCAATTCAATTGCAATATTTGGCAAGGCACCTTCCCCACCGATAATAGCGAGAAAGATGGCTATTATGGTACCGCCCCCGCACAAAGCTTTGCCCCTAACGCCTATGGCCTTTATCAGATGTGCGGCAATGTGTGGGAATGGACGACACAGCATTTCAAAATTCGCTCACTCAAAAAGCAAATACGCGCGCAACATGCGGATAAAATCGGATTTAAAGTGACCAAGGGTGGCTCATTTCTGTGTCATAAAAGCTATTGCTATCGCTACCGGATTGCGGCACGCTCATCCAATTCGCCTGATAGCACCACCTCACATCAAGGCTTCCGGCTGGTTTATGACAAGCCGCCCCAGACCCATTCATAAGGCAGGCAATGTTTCGCGATCACCCTCATATTGGCGTCTTTGCTTCATTTGGGCTTTACAGCTTCGCGTTTGGCGCATTTTTCCCGCGCATTGGTGATTTGCAATTACAGCTTGGCATCTCAAAGACCATGCTGGGCTTATCAATCATCGGCATTTCGCTTGGGGTACAGATATCGCTCTTAATCGCTGGACGGATTGTGGATGCCATTGGGTTTCGGCGCACGATGATTTGGGGCGTGCCTCTTATCAGCCTAACCGAAATGATGGCCGCCGCCTCATCCACGCCGCTCCATCTATTTGGCGCGCTTTTCTTAACCGGCATTTGTATTGGTCTGATTGAGGTTGCGGTAAATTTAGAGGCTGATAGGGTCGAACATAGCCTTGGGCGGCGCATCATGAACCGCTCACATGCTTTTTGGAGCTTTGGCTTCTTCCTAGCAGGCCTCGCAGGCGCCCTGTTAGCGCAATTAGGCATCTCAGCCTTTCATCACCTTGCCGGCTTTGTGGGATTGACCCTTATCTTGTCCCTATGGCTGTTTCGTGACTATCAGCCAGCGCCCAAAAGAGGTGATGACACGCATGGGCATATCTTATTTGCGCGGCCTACAAAACCTATCTTATGGCTGGTCGCCTTGTCTGTATCTGCCATGTTGTTGGAAGGCGCCGGCATTGATTGGTCGGTGATATTCATGCGCGATATCTTTGCCACACCGCCTTTTATCAGCGGGCTTGCCTTGATCTTTTTTGCCCTATCACAATTTGGCGTTCGCTTTTTGGCTGACAGCTATGTTGAACGCTATGGCCCTGAGCGTGTCTCGCTTTATTCCCTCATTATTCTCGGCTTTGGGGTTTTGGCAGTCAGCCTATCTATGCACCCTGCCATCGCGCTTATTGGCTTTATGATGATAGGCGGCGGCTCGGCTGTGATATTCCCGCTAACAATATCTGCGGCCGCGCAATTGGGCGACAGGTCATCGGCGGTCAATGTCGCATCATTCGCGCAATTATCCTTTATGGTCTTTTTATTAGCGCCGCCAATCTTAGGCATTATCGCAGATTATTTCGGCATCAGAATATCCTACGCCATCGGTCTGCCATTGGTCGTCTTAAGCTTGCTAACCGTCTCATCCTTGCGAAAACGCGCCTAAT
>DBMZ01000062.1:16537-18953 GCA_002299005.1 Alphaproteobacteria bacterium UBA685
CGCCCTGCCAAAACGCCTTTTTCCATCATATCACGCACAATATGATCCCAGCCTGTCGCAAAGCCCTCACCCGAAATCGCCGCTTGCAGTACCAGCGCATAATCATTCAGCCGCAAGCCCCCTTTCAGGCCAATATGCTCAATTTTATGATGGGCAAACCAATCATGCCATGTGGGGCGTTCGCGAATAGGCTCTTCTAGATGGATTAAACGCATGGTCAGCAAATTTGGAATGGACCGCAGATTTGGCGCCGCCGCCAGCACAAGAGGGCTTGCCACAGGATAGAGGATTTCATCCGCAATCTTGGCGCTCTCATAGCCCTCCCAATGCCCCTGCCCAATACGGATAGCGAGGCTTATTCCCTCAACCGCTAGGTCTAATTCACGGTCACTATTTTGCACGCGCAACTCAATATCAGGGTGAATAGCGTGCAGCAGGTGCATGCGTGGCATCATCCAATAGGTTGAGAAGGCAGAGGATGTGCTAAGGGTGACATGATCAGCGCGCGCCATATCGCGCACATCGCTTATCGCACCTTCAATAGAGCCAAGACCCGTAGCAACCCCATTATAGAGCCTTTGTCCCGCATTTGTGAGGGTGATTTTACGATGGCTTCTATAGAATAAAGTTATATCTAAACTGGCTTCTATTTGCTTAATCGCCGCACTGACCGATGGTTGTTGCAAGCGCAATTCTTCGGCCGCCAAGGTGAAAGAGCCAAGGCGTGCCGCCGCTTCGAATATCACAAAATGCCGGGGAGATGGCATAGTCGCCCAAAAGTTTTGCATAGATACAAACTATCCAAATCATAAAAATTTTCAAGGTTACAATTTAGCTTTTTACCCCTAGCGTTTATGAGGGTTTAAAAATGGGGGAAGCAATCATGGTGAAAAGAGCACGCACTATAAGGCGCACATCAGCCAATGCGGCGATATCGCCGGCATCACCTTACATCCAGCGCAAACTGCCTTTCTTTGAGGTCTTAACCGAAGAGGAATTGCAACGCATTGATGCCCAAGTTGATTGGATGATTGAAAATATTGGCGTCGCCTTTCGTGATGACCCAAAAGCGCTTGAGATTTGGCGCAAAGCAGGCATCACCCCCACAGGCCCGCATGGCGATCTGATTAAGGCAGATGCAAAATGGATACGCGCCCTATGTGCCAAGGCGCCTACCCAATTCACCCAACATTCACGCAATCCCAATCGCTCCGTCGTCATTGGTGGCCCCAATCAGGTCTTTGCGCCTATCTATGGGGCGCCCTTTGTCAGAGATCTTAAAGGTGGCAGACGTTATGCGACTTTTGCGGATTTTGAAAAGCTGGTAAAGCTGGCCTATATGCACCCTAATTTGCACCATACAGGGCTGGTGATAGCAGAGCCGACCGATATCCCTGTCTCAAAGCGTCATCTTGATATGGTGCACGCGCATTTGGTGCTTGGTGATAAGCCGCATCTTGGCGCGATTACCGAAAAAAGCCGCGCCCAAGATTCGGTTGATATGGTTGAGGTCATCTTTGGCAAAGAGGTGATGGATAGCCAAGTATGCATCATGGCAAATGTGAATACAAACTCGCCCCTGCTGGTTGATAGGGTGGTCACAGAAGCGATTCAGGTTTATTCATCACGCGGTCAAGCGATGGTCGTCACCCCCTTCATCCTGACAGGCGCGATGGGCCCTGTTAGCACCGCCGCCTCTGTGGCACAGGCCATAACAGAGACGCTGTTTTGTTGCGCATTTGCCCAGCTTATCAGGCCAGGCGCGCCCTTTGTGATGGGCAATTTCCTATCTTCGATGAGCCTTAAGACAGGCGCACCGACCTTTGGCATGCCAGAGCCTGTAATATCGAATTATGTCATCGGCCAAATGGCCCGCCGATTGGGTCTACCGCTTCGGTGCGGTGGTTCTCTGACAGCCTCAAAAATTGAAGATGCCCAAGCCGCCTATGAAAGCGCGGATAGCATGCATTCAACCATGCTGGCAGGCTCTAACTTCACCCTCCATGCGGCAGGCTGGCTCGAAGGCGGTCTTGCGACAGGGTTTGAGAAATTAATTATGGATGCAGACAGGCTTGGCTCTTATCAAAAAGTCCTGAGCGTTGGTCTTGAGACTGATGAGAATGCCTTTGCGCGTGATGCCTATGAAGAGGTGGAACCTGGCGGCCATTTCCTTGGCTCGGCCCACACTA
This sequence comes from Alphaproteobacteria bacterium UBA685, assembly GCA_002299005.1. Lineage (GTDB taxonomy): Bacteria > Pseudomonadota > Alphaproteobacteria > Puniceispirillales > Puniceispirillaceae > UBA685. Next base: position 18,727 of record DBMZ01000062.1, read on the forward strand.
TGCGCAATTACCAAGATATTTTCTATGAGCCGCGCCTATCTGATAGTGACAATGTTGAATCATGGGAAGATGGCGGCGCGATGGATATGCGCACCCGTGCCTATCATAGATGGAATGACCTGCTTGATAATTATCAAGCACCGCCCCTAGATGAGGCAAAAAAAGAAGCCTTAGATGAATTTGTAGTGCGTCGCAAAGCTGAGTTACCAGATGCCTGGTATTAAACA
>DBMZ01000062.1:19148-35032 GCA_002299005.1 Alphaproteobacteria bacterium UBA685
TGGTATTAAACAGATGATTGGTATTAAACAGATGCTTTGTATTAAGAGTAAGAGGATAGATCATGCCTGAAATTATCAAAGATAACACACCTGCCACAAAGACCCTGCCATCACATGCGAAGGTTGTGATTATTGGCGGCGGTGTTGTGGGCTGTTCTATTTTATTTCATCTCGCCAAATTCGGCTGGAAGGATGTCGTATTACTTGAGCGTGATGAGCTGACCTCAGGCTCTAGCTGGCATGCGGCAGGTCAGATTCACACCATCAGCTCTGATCCCAATATCAGCCGCCTGCAAAGCTATACCATCAACCTTTATAAGGAAATTGAAGAGCTATCAGGCCAGTCAACAGGCCTTCATATGACAGGCGGCTTTTATCTGGCTTCGAATAAGACATGGTATGATTACCTAAAGCGTGAACGCTCAAAGGCACGCTATATGGGCCTTGAACAGGAATTTATCTCGCCAGAGGAAGTCGCAAGACGCCATCCGCTGATTGACCCAAAACATTATTATGCCGCGCTCTGGGATGACCAAGATGGCGATTTAGACCCGTCTGGCACGACCTATGCCTTTGCCAAGGCGGCCCGTCATTATGGCGCACAATATTTCACCTATACCCCGGCAACAGCGACAAGCCAGCGTGCTGATGGTACATGGGATGTGACAACCCCAAAGGGCGTGATTAACGCTGAGCATATTGTGAATTGTGGCGGCCTATGGGCGCGCGAAGTTGGCCATATGGGCGGCTTGAATATCCCTGTGCAACCGATGGAACATCACTATCTGATTACCGAGGCGATTGATGAAATCGCACAATCAGACACGCGCCTGCCTTGCGGTATTGATTATGAGGCCAATGTCTATTTTCGCCAAGAACGTGACGGCATGTTGCTTGGCACCTATGAGCCTGTGGGCGTGCCGTGGAAGGTTGAAGGCACGCCGTGGGATTTCGGCCATGAGCTATTGAACCCCAATCTTGACCATATTGCTGACCGGCTAGAGCTTAGCTTTGAGCGTATCCCTGCGCTAGGCAATGCGGGCATTAAATCTGCGATTAACGGGCCTTTCACCTTCGGCCCTGATGGTAATCCGATGATTGGCCCTGTGCCGGGCATGAAGAATTACTGGTGTGCGGTCGGTGTGATGGCCGGCTTCTGTCAAGGTGGCGGTGTTGGCCTGACGATGGCCGAATGGATGATTGATGGCGAGCCTTCGATTGATGTTTGGGCGATGGATGTTGCGCGTTTTGGCAATTGGGCCTCTCCTGATTGGGGCACCGTCAAATCAACTGAGAATTATGAACGTCGCTTTGTGATGACCTTCCCGAACGAGACACTGCCAAAGGGGCGCATGCAACAGACAACCGCCCTCTATGATAGGCTGATTGCCAAGGGCGCGCGCATGGGCCAATCATTTGGCCTTGAACATGTGCTATGGTTCGCTGATAGCCCCGAAGATGCATGGGAAGACCCAACCTTTGAGCGCAATCGCTCGCATGATTATGTCGCAAAAGAAGTCAAAGCGGTGCGCGAACATGTGGCAGGGATTGAGATTGCCAATTTCGCCAAACATGAAATCAAAGGCAAAGGCGCAAGAGACTGGCTGAATAAAACGCTTGCCGGCACAGTGCCACAAAAAGGCCGCATGACTTTGACGCCTATGCTGACAGAAAAAGGCCAGCTCTATGGTGATTTGACCGTTGCTTGCTTTGATGAGGAACATTTCATGCTGTTCGGGTCAGGCGCGATGCAAGATGCGCATTCACGCTTTTTTGCCCAAAGCTTGCCAGATGATGTCAGCCATGAAAATCAGACAGAACAATGGCATGGCATCGCGCTTTCAGGGCCAAAATCACGCCCCCTTCTTGCCGCGATTACAAGAGATGATGTCTCAGCAGAGGCATTCAAATTCCGTGATTGCCGCATGAGCTATGTCGGCGGTGTACCTGTCATCCTCAACCGCATCAGCTTTTCAGGAGAGCTCGGCTATGAGATTTATTGCCGCCCGCAATATTTGCTTAAATTGGCTGAAGCGATTGAAGAGGCTGGCGCAGATTTGGGCTATCGCTGGTATGGCAACCGCGCTTTGATGTCCTTGCGCCTTGAAAAAGGCTGGGGCGCATGGGGGCTAGAATTCCGCCCTGACTTTAACGCCGTTGAATCAGGCATGGATGCCTTTATCAATTGGAACAAGGATTTTGTTGGCAAGGACGCCAGTTTAAAATTCAAACAAGAGGGCGTCGCGCGCAAATTAGTCACTCTTACTGTGGACAGCCCGATTGACGCAACACTTGATGAGGCGGTGCTAAAGGACGGCGAGGCTGTCGGCTATATCACCTCAGGGGCTTATGCGCATCATGTCGGGCAATCCATGGCGATGGCCTATGTTGCGGCTGAATATGCAGATGCTGGCACTGTCCTAGATGTTGAAATTTTAGGCGCATTCCATAAGGCCACTATCCAAGGCGCGCCTATCTATGACCCTGAAGGCACCGCTATGCGCTCGTAACTTATGCGGTTTTCTTTAAGAGTCGTCTTTTAGCTGGGTGATAATCGCGGCTAATTGGGCTTTGAAACCGCTGACATCATCCGGAATTTGCTGATAAAGCGCTTCAAAATGGGCAATAGCCTGTGCCTTATCACCTTGCAAGCGTGCGACATGACCAGCGAAGAACAGATATTCTAGCGTGGCATCCTCAAAGCGTGCCAAACGCGCTAGCGCGTCTGTTGCCTGTGCAAGCCATAGCGCCGGCGCCTCTATCGAGAGCCCATATTCAAGCAAATCCAACTGCGCCTCACGGTCATCTGGCAACGCTTTTGCTGCCCCGATAAGTGCCCGCAGGAGCCCCTCTTCATCCACCAGCACGCGTCGTGCCTGAATAAGCCTTTGCCATCCCTCACGGTCATCTGGCGCCTCTGACAGGCGCGCCTCAAGGCCCTCGACCATAGCGGCTATCATCTCAGCACGATCTTCATCAGACGCTGAGGCAATGGCCTCGACTGTCTCAGCATCTGGTATCGGGCTATCTGGTACATCTGCAAATTCAGCTGGCAGGGCAAGGCCGCCTTCTTCTGCGGCTGTGATGATATTGCGGCGCGCAAGATCTGGCCAAGGCGTGCCGCTTGGCGCACTCACCGCCAATTGACGCCAATAGCTAATCGCCTGCCCATAGGCCTCATCTTGATAGGCGGCAAGACCTGCCATAAACAAGGCGCGTGGTTCTGTCGGCAGGATGGCCAAAACCTCTTCAATAAGCGCTCTTGCTGGCAGGGTAATCTGCCCATCAGCTTGGCGGCTAAGCGCCTCTGCCAGCAGCGCCTTAATGATAGGCGCCTCTTCTGATAGAGACAATGCGCGGCGCAGGGCTGAAACTTCTTGGGGGAATTCATCAAGGCGTGCATGTGCCAAGGCAAGCGACAAATAAGCTTCAACGGATGACGGCCTGTTTTGGGCATCTTGCTTTGCTGTCGCAAGCGCTTCTTGCAAAGACGCCGTAAGGTTTGCCTCTTGCAATTGTGCTTGCTGACGCTCTATTGCGCGTTCTGAGATAGGTTGTGCGGCAATGTCTGGCCGGCCAATTTGCCAATAAAGCAACCCTGTCACCGCTATGATGGCCGCCGCCACCCCGCCAATTAGGGGGCGTGATAGAGCCTCATCATTTGTATCTTCCGATAACTCATCTTCTGCCTCATCTGGCAGGGACACAGCGCTTGTGCGCCTGAATTGCCAAAACAGACCAGCGGCGAGGATGACCAATAAAAACGGTGTCGCCCATAGCAAGTAGGTTGCCCGGCTAACAGGCGGGTTTAATAAAATATAATCGCCATAGGTGGCTTGCAAATTTTGCAAGATAGCGTCATCTGCGAGACCATCTGATAATTGCACGCGCACCTCGCGGCGCAAATCGACGGCCAATTCAGCATCTGAATCATCTATCGATTGGTTCTGACAGACAAGACAACGCAACTGCGCCGATAAGTCTCTGGCACGCTCTTCTAGCGCCGGATCTGATAGCTGTTCTTCTGGTGCGATCGCATGGGCTGTCATCATCGCAGACGAGACCACAAATAGTGCCAGCATCACTGATAGAACAGTCCTAACAGCTCTCATTTAGCTAACTCTGCAAGGGCTGGGCGGATGATATCTGTGATGGTGTCTTTGAAAACAGGGCCCGCATGACGCAAGACAACTCGCCCCTCAGCATCCAGCAAAAAGGTCTCTGGCACGCCATAAATGCCCCACCCAATGCCAGCCGTGCCATCATAATCCATCCAAACAGCCGCAAACGGATTGCCATATTGCTCAAGGAACGCGGCCGTATCCTCTGCCTTATCCTTATAAGCGATAGCAATCACAGGCACCTCTTCTGATAGCAAGGCCAATGCAGGTATCTCTGCCCGGCAAGGCGCACACCAGCTTGCCATCATATTCACCAAAACAGGCTGGCCTTTGAACGCCGATAAAGGCTTGGCAAGTGCCTCATTCAAGGCCGTAGCGGGAAATGCTGGCGCGGCCTTACCTATTAGGACTGACGGCAATTGATCTTGCGTGCGGGTGCCATTAATCGTGCCTTGCAGACCAACAGCCGCCATCACCGCAAATAGCAAAAACGCCATGACAGGCAACAAAAAGGCAAGGCGCGGTCTCTTTGGTGGCACAATCTTATCAGCCATTGACGCCTCCTAAATCTTTCAGCCTACGCCTTCCCATAAAGGCGAGCATGCCGCCCATGGCCATTATCAGCGCACCGCCCCAGATCCAACTGACAAGCGGCTTGTGATACAGGCGCAAGCTATAGCCCATCTCATCATCACCATCACCAAGCACCGCGTAATCATCGCCTGAAATATGCGCACGAATGGCCGCCTCTGTGGTCGTTTGACGCTCAGCAGGATAGAACCGTTTTTCAGGCGCAAGCTCTGCGATAAAGGCACCATCCAGCGTCTCTAGCGTCAAATTGGCCGTCACTGTCCCATAATTCGGGCCTTGATTTTGAGAGATGCCAACAAAGCGATATTGCCTATCATCAAGCTTTATCACATCCCCCGGCATAGCACGCACAACTGCCTCGCTTTTGGCAAGACCATCACCAAGCGCCCCCATCAAAAACACAGCCATACCAATATGACCAAGCCACATCCCCCAAATCGGCAAGCCAAGCATGCGCAAACGGCCCATGCGCCCTGTCTGATGCAGTTTCAGCTGTCTTTGAATATCAGCCAACATCCCAAAACCAAGCCAGCCACAAAGCCCAAGACCAGCGATTGCGGCGGCTGAATAATGGGCGGTCATACCAACGCCAAACATAGTCGCACCGACGGCGCCCGCGCCCCCTGTTATGATAACAAACCGCGCACGTGGCAGGCTTCCTTTGCGCCAGACGGCAAGCGGCCCTAGCACCATCCCCACAAGGCCAAGCGCCATAATCGGGTTAAAAGTCGCATCGAAATAAGGCGGGCCAACAGTAATACGCAAATTGGCAAATAATTCCAACGCCAGCGGATAGAATGTGCCGATAAGAACAATCGCTGCAGCAATCACCAAAATGATATTATTGAAAATAAGCGCCGTATCGCGGCTTACCATCGAGGCATCAGAGGCGCTAGCAAGCTGTGGGCCTCGCCATGCATAAAGCATAAGCGGAATGCCGATAGCTATCAGCAAAATCACCAAGATAAAGACGCCTCTTGAGGGGTCAGACGCAAAGCTGTGAACAGATGTCAAAAGACCTGAACGCACAATGAATGTGCCTACCAGTGAGAGCGAGAATGCCATGATAGCAAGCAAAACCGTCCAACTCTTTAGCTGGTTACGCTTTTCAACCACAATCACCGAATGCATCAAAGCCGTTGCCGCAAGCCATGGCATAAGAGAGGCATTTTCGACAGGATCCCAAAACCACCAGCCACCCCAGCCAAGCTCATAATAGGCCCACCAACTGCCAAGCGCGATACCAGCGGTTAGCGCGCTCCAAGCAGATAGCACCCAAGGGCGCATTAAGCGTGCCCAGCTTTTGTCAACCTGCCCCTTTATCAAGGCGGCCACTGCAAGCGAGAAGGCAAGCGAGAGACCCACATAGCCCAAATAAAGCATCGGCGGATGCAAAGCGAGGCCGACATCTTGCAAAATCGGATTAAGGCCCCTGCCTTCAAGAGGCGCGTCTGCCATCCGCTCAAACGGGTTAGAGGTAAATAGGCTAAAGGCCAAAAAGGCGGCACTGACAAGCCCTTGCACGGCGAGGGTCAAAAGGCGCAAACGTGCCTCAACCAGCTTGCTTGTCATCGCAAAAATACCGCCAAACAAGACCAATATCACAATCCACAAAAGCAATGAGCCTTCATGATTGCCCCATGTGCCTGATATTTTATAGATAAGCGGTTTGGCTGAATGCGAATGTTGCGCGACAAGAGAGACTGAAAAATCAGACACGATAAAGCTATAGAGCAAGCTGGCAAATGACGCAAAAACAAGCCACATAGCGCCCAATTGCAGAGGCGGCGCAAGCGCAGACACACCCCATTTAGACGGCATGACGGGCAAGCTTGCCTGCATCAGCGATATCACCAATGCCATTATCAGCGCGATATGTCCTAGCTCTGCTAGCGCAATCATTTCATAAAACCTCTTTTGAATAGCTGGCCGTACTATACCTGTCTTTTCAAAAGCATAAAGCCTAAATTACCGTGACATTAAGCCGCTCTGCCAATCAAAATAGCTTTGTTTTGGCGTCCGAATTTGGCTGTCATAATCCACATGAACAAGGCCAAAGCGCTTATCATAGCCAAAGGCCCATTCATAATTATCAAGCAGTGACCACGCAAAATAGCCTTTAACTGGCACGCCCTCATCAATCACTTTGGCAATCTCAGCCAAATGCCGCTCAAAATAGGCGATACGCGCCCCATCTGGCACAGCTCCATCACCCACCCTATCAGCGTTTGCCATCCCATTTTCGGTGATATAAATCGGCAAATCAGGGCAGTAATCATTGGCAAGCCGTCGCAAGAAAAAGCCCAAGCCCTCAGGCTCAATCTCCCAGCCCATATCTGTTTTAGGCAAATCACCGCGAAGACATTTAAAGCCTAGATGCGGCTCACTGCTATCAGGGGCAATCACAGAGCGCGTGTAATAATTCACGCCTGTCCAATCAAGCGGGCTGGCAATAATCGCCATATCATCCTGCCAACCCTCTGGCATATGATCGCCAAACAGCGCCAACACCTCTTCTGGATAGCGGCCTTTGAAAATCGATTCTTCAAACCAGCGGCTGTAAATACCATCGAACAAATGCGTTTTTTCGGCCGCCACTTGGCTATCATCAACCGGCACGCCATATTCCTTATTTAAAACACAGCCCAGATTCTTATGCCCCGCCTCACGCATCACCTGAATAGACAGCCCGTGCGCAAGCTGGATATTATGCATTGATTTTGCGGTCGCATCTAAATCACGCAAGCCCGGCGCATGATGGCCCCAATAATGCGACAGGAACGAGACACACCACGGCTCATTCACAGGGGCGATAGTCTCTAGCCTGTCACCAAAATGGCGCATGATAAGGTCGGCATAATCAGCCATATAATGCGCGGTATCACGGTTTTGCCAGCCCCCTTTTAGCGCATGACGGCGCGGCAGATCCCAATGATATAAAGTCGCAAAAGGCCGCAATCCAAGCGCCAACATGCCGTCAATTAAGCGATCGTAAAAATCAACACCCTCCGAATTTACCTGCTGATTAGTCTCTGGCAACAGGCGCGGCCATGAAAAAGAAAAGCGGTAAGCATCAAAGCCACCTTCTTTTATAAGGTCTAAATCCTGTTCAAACAGATGATAATGATCGCACGCCACACTGCCATCATGCCCGCCAAATACAGCACCAGGAACCTTGGCAAAATCATCCCAATGGGACGGCCCACAACCGCCAAAAGAACTGCCCTCTATCTGATAGCTTGCTGTGGCGACGCCAAAGGTGAAATCTGAGGGAAAAGACCGAAGCTCTGCTGAGATTGACATAGGCTAGCCCCTTTTAGAACAAATGTGCCTTATCTTGATCAAATGAGAATGACACCTTATCGCCAAGCTTGATATCTGGCTGGTCTGGCGAGGCAAAACGGAACACCGTATCATGCTCACTTACCAGCTCAACAATCGTCTCAGTGCCAAGACGCTCAACCAAGGTTACAGTGCCTTTTAACTGACCCTTCGGGTCAAGTTGCATATGTTGCGGGCGAATACCAAGGCGCACAGCCTCGCCCTTTGCTTTATCAGACGAGACAAGGCGGACATCCTTTGTCTTTAGCCCCTCACCTTCAAATTGCCCCTTATCACCCTTTGCCTTTGTGAGGGTGCCTTCAAAGAAATTCATCTTAGGCGAGCCGAGGAAGCCTGCGACAAATTCATTTGCTGGATAATTGAACAAATCCATAGGCGCGCCCACCTGCATCACCACGCCATCCTTTAGCACGACGATTTTATCAGCCAGCGTCATCGCCTCAACCTGATCATGCGTTACATAAATCGTCGTGGCACCTAATTGATTATGCAATTTGGCAATCTCAACACGTGTATCATGACGCAAGGCCGCATCTAGATTTGATAAAGGCTCATCAAACAGGAATACTTCGGGGTTGCGGACAATGGCACGACCAATCGCCACACGCTGTCTTTGGCCGCCAGATAGCGCCGCAGGCCGTCTGTCTAGCAAATGCTCCATCTGCAAAATCTTAGCCGCCGCATCGACACGCGCGGCAATCTCAGCCTTAGAGATACCCTCTAGCGATAGAGAAAAGGCCATATTGTTAAAGACCGTCATATGCGGGTAAAGCGCATAGGATTGGAAGACCATCGCGATACCGCGCTTTGAGGGCGGCAAATCCATCACAGGTCTATCAGCAATGATGATCTCACCATCGCTCAGTGATTCTAGCCCCGCGATTAAGCGAAGCAATGTTGACTTACCGCACCCGGACGGGCCAACAAACACGACAAATTCGCCCTTGTTAATTTCCAGATCTACATCGCGGATGACATCCACTTTGCCGAAGGACTTATTAACGCCTTTTAATTCAACCTGAGCCATTTAAATCTCCTCAAAAGATGCCGTTAGCGTCTCAAAATCAAAGCAACAACGCAATGTTTGCTCATCAGACACACGGTCAAAGATAATTTGTTTTGCACCACCAGATACGGCACTCATTTTATTTGCGCCCATCAAAGCAGGCTGGTCTTTGCGCCATTTCAAAAAGGCGGCAATCTTATTATAATTAGATGAAGGGCGCGCCGCCTCATCAAGGCCTGCACGCGCCAAATGCGCCTCTGAGATTGGCAACCATGTCTCATTGGCTAATGAGAAGCCACCATTGGGCTTTGCGCGCTCCCAGACCATTGGCGTACGGCATGTATCACGACCTAAGAATGTTGGGGCAAATTCGATGCCCCACGGGTCTTGCATGCGCTCCAGCGGGATATCTCTCACATCATCAAAGGCCAATTCCTCGCCCTGATAAAGACAGGTGGAACCAATCAAGCTGACCTCAAGCTGTACCAATAAGAGCTGCAAAGCCTCTTGGTCATCTGCTGATAAGCCAAGCGGCGCGAGCTGGCGTGTCGCTGATCGCGGTACATCATGATTTGAAAAAGCAAATGTCAGGCGCCCTGTGCCATTAAACGCTTCGATCGCATCTGTAATCGCAAGTTTGAGGCCTGCAACATCAAGCCCTGCCCATTCAAGCAAATTGAAATTATAGGTCGCATGCAAACGGCCGGGGGCAGTGAAATTCTGCGAGGCAAGCACGGGATCATCACCATGAAGCTCGCCCATCAAGAAGCGATCCCCCTCATACTCATCAGCGATGGCGCGAAACGCTTCACTAAATTTCTGAATGCTTGGCTGATTAAGCTGGCCCGTATCATGCAATTGACGGAAAAATGGTTGCTGTTGCTGTGGTAATTTCCCGCGCTCAAAATCATGCTTTGGCTGGTTATTCTTATAAGGCGGCCTATCGCCATTAATCGTATGCACAGCGTCCAAGCGGAAGCCATCTACGCCTCTATCAAACCAGAAGCGCGCGACATCGCACAACGCCTCTCTTACCTCATCATTTGCATGATTAAGGTTAGGTTGCGAGGTCAGGAAATTATGCAAATAATATTGCTGTCTGCGCGGCTCCCATGTCCAAGCGGCACCGCCAAAAAATGACAGCCAATTGGTCGGCACAGTGCCATCAGGGTTCGGGTCAACCCAATGGAACCAATCTGCCTTGGGATTATCGCGCGACTGGCGGCTTTCCTCAAACCACGGATGCGCAGATGAGCAATGCGCCGGCACAATATCAATCATCAGCCGCAGGCCAAGCGCATGGGCTTTTTCAATCAGCGCATCGAAATCATCCAACGTGCCATATTCGCCGTGAATATCGCAATAATCCGAAACATCATAGCCAAAATCATTCTGTGGCGACTTGAAAAACGGACTTATCCAAACGGCATCCACGCCAAGCTTTGCGATATAATCAAGGCGCGCGGTAATGCCGGCTAAATCGCCAATACCGTCATGATTTGAATCCTGAAAAGAACGCGGATAAATCTGATAAATAACCGCATTCTCCCACCATTTAAGCTCAGCCATGCCCTAGCCCCCTTTGACAGAGCCAGCAAGCAAACCACGGATGAAATAGCGCTGCATTGCCAAAAATACAATCACAGGCACAATCATTGAAATCACCGCAGACGCATTCAATAGATGCAGCTGATCTTTAAAGGTACCAAGCTGTTGTTGCAGACGAATAGGGAAGACCAAATCATCTGAATTATTTGGCCCAATATACAACGCCACAATCAAATCATTCCATACCCACAAGAATTGGAAGATACTAAATGAGGCAAGCGCAGGCACTGAGAGCGGCACAATCAATCTTGTGAAAATCTGCAAATGGTTCGCCCCGTCAATGCGCGCGCTTTCAAGCAACTCACGCGGCAATCCAACGATATAATTACGCAGCAAATAGACCGCCAAAGGCAGACCAAAGGCTGTGTGCGTCACCCACAGGCTCGCAAAACTTTTCGATGCCACCTCACAACTTTTGGTCGCCTCGCAATCTGTCATCCACGCATTTAGCGCGGTCGCCCATGAGGCAATACCACTAAAGCCTTGCAAAATAGGCAAGAAGGCAAGCTGTGTTGGCACCACCATCAGCGAGACCACAATCACAAACAGCCAGTCACGCCCCGGAAAGCGCATCCATGCAAAGGCATAGGCCGCAAAGGCCGCGATGGTAATCGGAATAATGGTCGCCGGAATCGTAACAATAAAAGAGGAAATCAGCGCGTTCGGCACATGCTCATTATCAAACAGAACTTCCTCATAGGCTTGTGTATCAAACACAGGTTCTTGGTTAATAAACACATCTAGATTTTTTGGCTTCGGCGCAGTCGGCTCATCAAACGTCCACGTGAAATCACCATTTTCTTGGAAGATAAAATCACCACCGCGCACATCCATCACCTCACCCGCAGGGACAAGTTTGCGCACAAGCTTTGTCTTATCAGGGTTCTCAGGGTCTGGCACACGGCCTTTGATCAAGATAGAGTTGACCTCACCGGCAATCGGGAAATCTTCCTCGCCGACGTTCAAGCGGTCTAGGATATTGCCTGTCTTCAAAAGCACCTCAGCAGTATCATCCCTGTCATGGGTGCCAAAGCGATGGCCTAGCTCTGTCGGCGTAAAGGACGTCCAGAAACCAGACGTCTTTGACGCAATCTCAGAGCGCAAGGATGTGGTAATAAGCGCCACAAACGGGACAACCCAAATAAAAACAATCAGGCCAAGAACAACATGTTTTAATGTACGACTAATCATTATCTTATTCCCTACCCCAGCTCTTTTTGTTCACGGCGCAGACGCCATGCGTTAAAGACCATGTTCGGCACCACCGTCAGCATCAGCATAATGGCAATAGCGGCAAATAAATTATCCACATTATCGCCCCCGATAGACCAGTTATTACGCGCATTTTCCATCATCACAGCCAGCAATAATTTATCATCATCATTGGCAGAAAGCGCATACGGAATATCAAACACCTTCAGCACCAAAATCACCAAGGTGGTCCAGACCACCATCACGGTTGAATAGATTTGTGGCAATTTAATGCGGAAAAACATCTGGAACGGGTTCGCCCCATCAATTGTCGCGGCCTCAATCGTATCTTGCGGCACACCGCGCAATGCGGCCGAGAAGATAACCATCGCAAAGCCTGTCTGCACCCACACCAAAATCCACATTAAGAAGAAATTGCCCCAGAATTTCAGATTATAGAGCGGCTCATTATAGTCAGCCGAATGGCCCAATAAGGCTTTCAGCAACCCAATCTGATAAGACGGCGTCGCGCCATTAATCGTCTGCAAGGCTTCGATACCACCACCAGCGAAAATATTCCGCCAGATAACCGCCGCACCCACAAATGAGATAGCCAAAGGCACAAAGACAAAGGTCTTGGCAATCACGCCCCATTTGACTGAATCAGCCAGAACAGCAATCAGAAGCCCCAAGGAAATACAGGCGGTCGGCACAAGGATAAGCCACATAAGCGAGTTACGCATCGCAAAGCGGAATTGCACATAGCCAAGCGAGGCAGGATCCCATAAGAACGCATAATTCTGGAAGGTAAAGCTACCACTTGCCTCTTGGAGCGATTGCTTGAGTGTTAAAAACCCCGGCACCAGCAGGAAGAGCAAAAGAAGCATCAAAGCAGGGCCCACAAAAATCCAAGGCTGTATCGCTTCGATAATTGTTGACTGCTTGCCCAATGAGCCCCGCGCTGTCTTGCGTGCAAGCCCCATGGTTAACCAGTTCGTGACCGCGAAATACAAAAATGATATGCCCACCGCGATCACCACAATGCGCAAAGCAAAGCCAATTTTGGCAAAGCGCATCTTGGTATCAAACTCATCTGTCGTCCACCCAAAGACGCCTTGCATCCAAAGACCAAGACCAGCCATCGCATCATCAAGCGGTGATGTGACTATAAGGGCAAGAATGGCTGTGATAGGTAACAGGCAAATAATGGTCAAAAAGACAGCAAGACCGTTACCAGCTATCAGTGGTTTTATCGAGCGCATGTCACGTTCCAACATAATGTGTACGAAAAATAATTAAATAAATAAGAAGAGCACGAAGTAAATCGTGCTCTTCCAAATGATGATGTTAAGAGGCAGATGCCTTACTTAATCGCATCCCAAGCAGCTTGGATATTATCAGCTGTTGTTTGTGAATCTTGGCCGTTTGCAAAGGCTGTCATTTCGCTCCAGAAAGCACCCGCACCGATGGCACCGGGCATAAGGTCTGAGGCATCAAAGCGGAATGTTGTTGCGTTGACGAGGATTTCACCTTGCTTACGCTGTGCAGCAGATGCATAGGCTGAGAGATCAGCACCCTTATGCGCTGTCAAGAACGCGCCTTGTGACATCCATACTTCATGCGCTTTTGCTTCTGTTAGGTACTGGAAGAAAGCACGTGTTGCATCAGAATCCTTTGTGATTGTGTACAAAGTACCCGCACCCAATACAGGGTTACCTGTTGAATTTAGGTAGTTGCCATTTGATGAATCAAACGGTGGGAAGTAGAAGAAATCTGCTTCGCCTCTTTCAACTTCTGCACCCTTTTCTGGGAAGAAAGCTGGAATGAAAGATGCCTGACGGTGCATCAAGCACTGTGCAGGTGATGTGAACAGACCCTTTGGCGCATCACCAAAGAATGTTGTCGCAACAGATGACGCACCACCAGCGACGTAATCATCATTACGTGAGAACTGGCCATAGACTTCCATCGCATTGATAACTTCAGGGCTGTTAAACGGCAATTCGTTTGATACCCACTGGTCATATTTGGCAGGAGACGCGGTACGAAGCATGATATCTTCCATCCAGTCAGTCGCTGTCCAACCAGTTGCGTTACCTGATTCTACGCCGATACACCATGGTGTATTGCCATCTGCGACCATTTGGTCAGATAGGGCAATTAGCTCTTCCATTGTTGAAGGAATTTCATAGCCATTATCTTCAAACTGCTCAGGTGAGTACCATACAAGTGACTTCAGATCTTGCTTAAAAGCAAAGCCATAGAACGCATCACTGCCGTCTTGGCCTTCATATGTGCCAAGGTCAACCCATGATGAGCCCGCGCCGTAATTGTTGGTCATCCAGTTGGCAAGGTCAGAACCCAATGGTGATAGATAACCTTCTTTGGCCATATCACCAGCCAAACCTGGCTGTGGGAAAATAGCAATGTTTGGCGCGTTGTTTGACTGCAAATCAGCCACAATCAAGGCCGCAAAATCGCGTGAACCTGAATATTTAATAACCGCGCCTGTTGCTGCTTCAAAACAGCTAGCCGTGGCGAGTAGGTTTTCTTCATCCTTGCCCTGCATTGAACCTGCAAGAGTGATAACCTCACCCGCAAAATTGCCAAGGTCACCAAGTGATGATGGTGTGTCGCAAACATCTGCATGGGCAGACCCTGCATAGGCGAATGACGCAGCAGTGATGGCTGCAACACCTAACATTTTAGTTGTGAAAGACATGTTTTCCTCCCAGGAATCTTAACTGACGCACATGCGCCACGTAGCGATACTGCAGCATTTGAATGCTTTTGAAAGCGCTTTCAAATTACAGTAATACATGTTAAACAGAACAAGTATTCCAAGGGCAAGTCAAGCTGTTTCTATAGTGAAATACACTTTCTCACTTTATGGAAGCGGTGATTAATGTGGCACGGTCATGAGATATTAACGGCCAGAACGTGCGGAAATAGACCAACAAAGGGCCTGATTATCAGATGAAAAAAACATCCCTAAAAGATTTGGCAAAACATCTTGGCCTATCACAAACGACGGTTAGCCGTGGCCTGTCGAACTATCCTGAGGTGACCGAGACAACCAAGGCATTGATACGCGCCGCCGCGGCTGAATTAAACTATGCCCCATCAAGTTCGGCGCAAAAGCTGGCGATGGGCCGGTCCTTTACCATCGGGCACATTGTCACCCTGTCTCAGCATATGACGATCAATCCTGTCTATGCCGATTTCATTGCCGGTGCTGGCGAGACCTATGCCGCTCATGGCTATGATATGCTCCTATCTATGGCGAGCAAGGACCAAGAGCTTGCGACTTATCGTAATCTGACAAACGCCCAAAAGGTCGATGGCTTCATCCTATCAGAGCCTGTGCCAGGTGATGCGCGCATTGCTCTATTGCAAGAACTTGGCATTCCTTTTCTGGTTCATGGGCGGGCGCATAGTCATGCAGAAGACACAAAGCATTATGCGTGGCTTGATGTGGATAATCGGCAAGGCGTCTATGACGGCACCAGCCATCTCATCGCGCAAGGGCATCATGATATCGCCTTCTTGAACGGGCCCGAAAGTCTGCATTTTGCGCTTGAACGCAGGCGCGGTTTTGAAAAAGCCCTGCAAGAGGCAAGCCTTACGCCGCATCCAAGCTGGCTTGTTTCCGCAGATATGACTGAACAGCAAGGCTATGAGCATGCCACGCGCCTATTATCAGAGGCAAAGCAACCAACAGCGATTATATGCTCATCTGTCCTTATGGCGCTTGGCATCCAGCGCGCCGCAACCGCAAAGGGGCTTTCGCTTGGCCGTGATCTATCTGTACTATGCTGGGATGATTGCCTATCAGGCTTTCATGATAGTGCGCAAATACCGCAATTCACGGCCATGCAATCCTCTATTTTTGAAGCAGGCGCCATGATTGCCGAATTGCTGATATCAAAAATCATAAGCCCGCAATCAGCGACCCCTCAAACCTTGCTAAAGGCACCGCTCGTTGAGGGTAAATCAACAGGCCCTGGCCCCTATTTTTAGGGCCT
>DBMZ01000175.1 GCA_002299005.1 Alphaproteobacteria bacterium UBA685
ACGCTGGAGAAATCGGCGATGCTGACCTCATGGTTATCAGCGCGCGGTGTCAGATTCCAGCAAGCTTTGACAGGCACATTGAATTTGGGCCGCACGAACGCCTTTTTCCTTGGTGGTGGCCGAGCGCTGTTAAATCAGCTGTGCAATTACGCGGCAAGCCAAGATGTACAATTTCTCTATGATACCAAGGTTGATGAGCTGATTATCGAGGATGGCTTTTGCGTGGGGGCAATGCTCGCGGGTCAAAGCGAGGCGTTGACGGCCAAGCAATTTATCATCACATCAGGCGGGTTTGAGGCAAATCTTGACTGGCTGGCAGAAGGCTGGGGTGATGCGGCAAAGAATTTCCTTGTCAGAGGGACGCCTTATAATACAGGTGGTCTGTTAAAGTCACTTCTTGATAGTGGCGCGCAGGCGGTGGGTGAATTGGACCAGTGCCATGCGGTCGCGATTGATGCCAGAGCGCCGAAATATGATGGCGGGATCGCAAGCCGTATTGATGGGGTGCCATTCTCGCTTGTGGTGAATAAGGATTGCCAGCGTTTTTATGATGAGGGCGAGGATTTCTGGCCAAAAAGATATGCGATTTGGGGCCGTCTTGTGGCCGCACAGCCAGACCAGATAGCCTATGCGATTTTGGATAGTGAGGGCGTTAAACGCTTCATGCCATCTGTCTTTACCCCGATTCAAGCAGACACAATTGAAGCGCTTGCAGATGAGCTTGACCTTGCGCCGCAAGATTTGGCGCAGACGGTCAAGAGCTTTAATGAGGCGTGCCCTGCAGGGCCGATTGACCAATCTATCTTAGATGGCAAGGCGACCACATCGCTTGAACCGAATAAGACGAATTGGTCAGCGCCTGTGGCAGTCCCGCCTTTTTATGGCTTCCCCCTTCGCCCCGGCATCACCTTTACCTATATGGGGGTATCTGTGAATGACAGAGCTGAGATTTTGTTTGAAGATGGCAAGGCCGCTGCCAATCTATATGCGGCGGGCGAGATTATGGCAGGTAATATTTTAGGCCAAGGCTATTTGGCAGGTATTGGCATGACCATCGGCGGGGTGTTCGGCCTTATCGCTGGTGAGCAGGCGGCCAGACGGCTTAGTAATAAAAGATAGCTGGGTAATTAAGGATACAGACGATGGCAGTAGATTTATTAGCGCTTGGTCAGTCCGAGAGCCATGAAGAAACAAAGCGCATTATGCAGATTTGTAATGCATGCCGCTATTGTGAGGGGTTTTGTGCGGTCTTTCCTGCGATGGAACGCCGCCGCACTTTTGATGAGGGTGATACGTCTTTTCTTGCCAATCTGTGTCATAATTGCGGGGCTTGCTATCATGCGTGTCAATATGCGCCGCCGCATGAATTTGGTGTGAATGTGCCGGCGACTTTGGCTGAAAGACGTGTTCAATCCTATGCCGATTACGCATGGCCACGCGCGGCAGGCCGGCTGTTTGAACAAAATGGTCTGTTTGTCTCAATCGCTATTTCTGCGGTGCTTGCGCTGGCGGTTGGGTTGATGCTGATGCTGATTAACCCTGCGCTATTCTGGGGTGTTCATATTGGTGAGGGGGCTTTTTATGCCATTATGCCTCATACCGTTATGGCAGGTATTCCGCTGGCGATTACCTCTTATGTGCTTGTCGCATTTGTCGTTGGGCTTCGTCGTTATTGGCAACATACAGGCGCGCGTTGGCAAGGGATGCCGGCGCTCAAAGATGCGTTTGCTTCGATGGCAACCTTGCGCTATTTGGGCGGCGATAATGCAGGTGGTTCGCCCGGTTGCCCATCTTCGAGTGATAAATCATCTAATCGGCGTAAGTATTTTCATCATGCGACCTTCTATGGGTTTATGATGTGCTTTGGCTCAACCAGCCTTGGTACGCTCTATCATTATCTATTGGGCAGAGAAGCGCCCTATGGTTATTTCGAAGCCCCTGTCTTGCTTGGCACGGTTGGCGGTATCATCTTGTGCATTGGCACGGCTGGTCTTTGGATTGAAAAGAGAAATATGGACCAACGCGTGTTGGCCCTTAAGACACTTGGGATGGATTACGCCTTTATCTGGCTTTTATTTTGGGTCAGCGCGACAGGTCTTATTTTGTTGGCTTTGCGTGAAACCAGCTTTATGGGTTTGACCTTGGCGATACATCTAGGGCTTGTTTACGGGTTCTTTTTGATTTTGCCTTTCTCAAAATTTGTCCATGGCTTTTACCGTTTTGCCGCATTATTGGCTGATTCAGGCGAGCGGACGAAGCATGGCTAATCAAGCGCCCCAAATAGAGGAGTTAGTCGCGATATCAGAGGCGCTGATGCCTGTGGTCTATGAGGCAGGTGACTTTATCATGGGGGTACATGAAGAGCATATCCATGCGCGGCAAAAGCCTGATGGCTCGCCCGTAACACTGGCAGATGAAGGCGCAGAGGCGCTTATCCTGCCAGCCCTTGGGCGTCTTACGCCTGATATCACCGTGATATCTGAAGAGAATGCGGCCTCGCATAAGGTGACGGCGCCTGATTTGTTTTGGCTGGTTGATCCGCTAGATGGTACAAGGGAGTTTCTCAAGCCTGAAGGGAGCGGTCATTTTACCGTTAATATTGGCCTTATTTATAAGGGCACGCCAATTATGGGCCTTATCTATGCGCCTGTTTTTGATGATCTCTATGTCGGTATTGTGGGTCATGGCGCCCAGAAAATCAGCCAAACTCACAGAGGGCCGATTGCGGTGCGCGACGTGCCTGATACAGGGGCGGTTGCGGTGGCTTCATCTTCGCACCGTGATGAGGCGACAAATGACTGGCTTTGGCGCCATCAGATAGAGCAGACAATCTCTGTTGGCTCTTCGTTGAAATTATGTTTGTTGGCAGAGGGTAAGGCAGATGTCTATCCGCGCTTTGGGCCTGTGATGGAATGGGACACAGCCGCCGGTGATGCGATTTTGCGGGCGGCAGGCGGTCTTATGATGACGCCAGACTTAACGCCCTATCCCTATGGCAAGGCGGATTATCTGAACACGCCTTTTATCGCAAGCGGCCTTTGGCATCTACAGCCAGAATAGGGGGCACCTACCCCCTATCTTCAAAGGGCGTTAATCACGCTTCTCTGGCGGGAAGCGATAGCGGTCAGCCGCCACTGTCCAATCCATATGATTGCGGACATATTGCTTGCCCGCATCAGATGGCGGATTGTAATCCCACCCTTGGCTTGGCCCTAATTCCTTGGCAGTGATTTCCATCGCATGATGCAAGATGCGGCGAGAACGCTGTGCGGCAATCACATCATGGGTCATGCGCGCGCCATCCCATCGTGAGGTAATCTCATCTGCAAAGGCATCTGTGATGGCTTGATAGGCAGGGTTTGTTGCCAGATTATCTCGCTCTTGTGGGTCTGCTTCGATGTTATAAAGCTGGGGCGGATCCATATCGCAATGAATATATTTAAACGCATCACGGCGTATCATATAGACAGGCGCGGCTGTCATCTCGGCGCAATATTCGCCAATGGCCTCGCTTATCTCATCATCGCCGCCTGTGGCAAGTGGCACAAGGCTACGCCCATCTATTGGTTCACCCACCATATCAGTTGAACCGCCAGCAAATTCAATGAAGGTTGGCAGTAAATCCACCAAAGAACAGGCATTTGGCACCGCGCCTTTTTTGATATTTGGGCCAGCCATCACCATTGGCACGCGCGCTGAATTTTCAAAGAAATTCATCTTATACCAAAGGCCGCGTTCCCCCAGCATATCGCCATGGTCTGCTGTGACGATGATAATGGTGTTATCAATCTCACCTGTCTCTTCCAAGGTTTTCACAAGCGCACCAATCTTGCTGTCGAAATACGAGACATTGGCAAAATAAGCGCGGCGGGCTTTGATAATCTCTGCATCCGTCAGCGGTTTGGTCGTTGCCTCAATCCCCTCTAGCAAGCGCACGGAAAACGGGTCTTGCTCGTCCATCACTGGGATATAGGATGGCAGCTCAATCTCATCATCCTGATACAGATTATACCATTCAGGGCGCGCCACATACGGGTCGTGCGGATGAATAAAGCTGGCGACCATTGCAAATGGTTTGGCATGGCCAGCCGCCTTGTCTCTGGCATGGTTGAACAGCCATCTTGTGGCGGCAAATGCGACCTCATCATCATAGTCAATCTGGAAGCTGGCATGGGCGGTGCCGCTTTCTTTGACGGTTTGCATATTGTGATACCATTTATCAATCCGCTCTTCATGGTTTTCCCAATCAGGCGTCCACGCAAAATCAGATGGGTAGATATCAGTTGTGATACGATCTTTAAAGCCGTGCTTTTGATCTGGCCCGACAAAATGCATCTTGCCAGACAGGCAGGTATCATAGCCAAGTGTCGTCAAATAATGGGCAAAGGTCGGGGTCGAAGCTTTGAATTCAGATGCATTATCCCACGCACCAATGCGGCTCACCAGCTGGCCCGCCATCATCGAAAAGCGCGATGGCGCACATAAGGGCGAGTTGCAATAAGCTGAATCAAAGCGCATACCACGTGCGGCAAGCGCATCTAGGTTTGGCGTCTTCACGACCTTATGGCCATAACAGCCCGTAAATTGCGGCGCTAGCTGGTCTGCCATGATCAGTAAAATATTTGGCTGCTCTCTCATTTGGTGATGCTCCCTCGTTCGGTGATGCTATTCATAATTTTATTTGGCAAGATGTTGTGCCGCGATTTCCAGTGCCTCTTGCGTTAAGGTCAAATGCTCGTCTTCAATCGCTAAATGCGGATAGATTTTCCCCGCCGATTTAAAGATGCCTTGTTCACGTAATATCTTGTTAAATAGCGCGTTTTTCTTTGCATCTGCGGCTTTCACATCACGGTAATCATAAATCTCATGATGGCAGAATTGCACATCAAACAAGGTCGGATGACCAACGATTTTATGTACGATACCATACTTGTCTAGGGTCGTGCTAATCATATTCATCAGCTTGTGCCCAATATCATAGAGGCGCTCATAAGTGCCCTCGCGGCGCAGTATCTCAAGGGTTTTCAAGCCAGCAACAGCGGCGATAGGGTTGCCAGACAAGGTGCCTAATTGCATCAAGAAGCCGTCACTGCCAACAGCGGCTTTATCGAAATGCTTCATAATCTCAGAGGGGCCAACAATCGCCGCAAGAGGAAAGCCGCCGCCGATGACTTTGCCAAAGGTTGCAATATCCGGCGTGACGCCATAATGGCTTTGGGCGCCCTGATAGGCAAAACGAAAGCCTGTGACCACCTCATCAAAAATAAGCAAGATGCCGGTTCTGTCACAAATCGCGCGCAAGCCTTCTAAGAAGCCTTCTTTGGGCGGAATGATGCGCTGTAGCGGTTCCACAATGATGGCGGCAAGCTCATCTTCATATTCGGCGACGAGTGATTCAACAAATGACAAATCATTAAAAGGCGCTACCAGCATATCAGCTTCAACCGAAGCAGGGATGCCAGCTGAATCAGGGACGGGTTGCGGAAAGTTTACCTTAACGGCAGGGGCAAGGCTCATTTGGGCCTCGGCGCACATGCCGTGATAACCACCTTCGAATTTCAGGATTTTGGATTTGCCCCGATAGGCCCGTGCAAGGCGCATCGCATACATATCAGCTTCACCACCAGCAGAGACATAGCGCAATTGTTCGGCGCATGGCACGGCGGCACAAATCTCTTCTGCAAGCGCGAGACCTTGGCTGTTATTGGCGAAAAAAGTCATACCTTTGCCAAGCTGTTCTTGCACCGCCTCAATCACCTCAGGATGGCCATGACCCAAAAGCATCGGGCCAGAGCCAATCAGATAATCAACATAGGCCTTGCCCTCGCTATCATAGACATAGCCGCCATCGCCGCGCTCGATAAAAATAGAGGGGTCAAAATTGCCAAAACCGCCAGCGGGAAGCACTTGGGCGGCACGGTCTTTTAAACTCTGTGTCATCTAACAGGCCCTTAATCCAAGATTAATGTTGTGTTGCCAAGCCTGTCTTGGTCAGGCGAGACGCCAAGCCCAAGACCAGAGGGAGGCAGAATGTGACCATCGTCGCGAAGCGGGAGCGTCTTATCTAATTTAGGTGCGACATAAGAAGATAAATCGCAGACATTCATCACATATTTTGGGTTTGTTGACGCCCCAATATGCAAAGCGGCAGAGGTTGTGATATCACTGCCCCAAGTATCTTCAATACACATTTTAACGCCCAAAGCGGTGCAGAGATCACGCGCTTTACGCATCTCGCTTACCCCGCCAAATTTTGAGATTTTCAAAGCCGCCGCATCCATACAGCACGCCTGATGACCAGCTATGA
>DBMZ01000168.1:0-1927 GCA_002299005.1 Alphaproteobacteria bacterium UBA685
CCCATCATCTGGCCCATCTTTGGTTAGCAATATATCAGTGGGGAAAACCGTCTCATGCGCCGCTTGTGTCGCCAGCAAATCTTCTGCCATCACAGGCTTATGCGTCATCATCAACAGCACAAAAACCCCTGCTATCGCCGTCATTGTTGCGCGCGCAAAAGCGGCAAAACCTGTTTTTTTCTGGTAAAATGTGAAATTCTGCCTATAAATCATGTCGGAATAAGGAGCCTTTTCGATGTCTGAAAACGAAACTGGAAAATCAGCCATTTGGGGTGGTCGCTTTGCGGGTGGCCCATCACAGCTGATGCAAGATATTAACGCCTCTATTAGTTATGATAAAAAGCTTTATCGTCAAGACATTGCTGGCTCAAAAGCGCATGCCTCTATGTTGGCGGCCAAGGGGATCCTCACCGCACAAGACGAGGCGGCCATCCATCAAGGCCTGACCACGATTGAACAAGAGATAAATGCGGGTGAATTCACCTTCCAAGAATCGCTTGAAGATATTCATATGAATGTCGAGACAAGATTATCTGAGCTTATCGGTGATGCCGCAAGACGCCTGCATACTGCGCGCTCGCGTAATGACCAGGTTGCGACTGATTTGCGCCTTTGGTTGCGTGATAGAATTGATGAAATTGACACAGCCCTTGCGCATCTGCAAACAGCCCTATTGCACCAAGCAGAGGCCCATGCGGCCACATTAATGCCGGGCTTTACGCATTTGCAAACCGCCCAGCCTGTGACATTTGGCTTTCATCTGATGGCCTATGTAGAGATGATTGGCCGTGACAGAGGCCGGATGAGGGATTGCCGTGCGCGTGTGAATGAAAGCCCGCTTGGCGCCGCCGCACTGGCTGGCACCTCTTTTCCGATTGACCGTCACATGACTGCCCAGACACTTGGTTTTGCGCGGCCGATGGAAAATGCGATGGATGCTGTCTCATCACGTGATTTCGCGGTTGAGTTTCTCTCAACTGCGGCGATTTGTGCGACCCACCTATCACGCCTCGCCGAGGAGATTGTGATCTGGTCAACTGACAGATTCGGCTTTATCAGCCTCTCAGATGCGTTTACCACAGGCTCATCTATCATGCCGCAAAAGCGTAATCCTGATGCCGCAGAATTGGTGCGTGCCAAGCCCGGCCGCATTATGGGCGCGCTTATCACGCTCTTGACCGTGCTAAAGGGCCTGCCTTTGGCCTATGGCAAGGATATGCAAGAAGATAAAGAGCCTGTCTTTGATGCCGAAGCCAATTTGATGCTCGCTGTGACAGCGATGACAGGCATGATTGCCGATATGAAAGCCAAGCCAGAGGCAATGGCAGAGGCCCTAAAAGCAGGGCATCCAACCGCCACTGATTTGGCTGATTTCATGGTGCGTGAATTGGCGATGCCATTCAGAGATGCCCATCATGCCTCAGGCTCAATTGTTGCGCTGGCAGATGAAAAAGGCTGCACGCTAGAAGAGCTTAGCTTTGATGAGATGGCCGCGGTTGAACCGCGCCTGACCGCCGATGTGATGGGCTTTTTATCTGTTGAAGGCGCCGCGGCCGCTAGAACAAGCTTTGGCGGCACCGCACCTGTTGAAGTACTGCGCCAAATTGCGGCGGCGCGTAAAAACTATCAGCTGTCATAAAGTGAAAGGGTTCAGGATTATGAGACTAACAAAAACCATCATGGCCTTATTATTAAGCGCTGGCTTGCTTGTATCTGTCTCAGCGTGCGGCAAGCGCGGTGACCCTGTGCGCCCGTCTGACGTGGTCGAAACAAACGCCTCTTGAAAGTAGATTCCAATGCCCTTTACCTATGATGAACAAGGTCTCTTATGCGCTGATGGTCACCCGGCAACAGACCTCGCACAGACCTATGGCACGCCTCTTTATGTCTATTCAGCCGATGGCTTCTTAGCGCATCTAGCCGCCTT
>DBMZ01000168.1:2095-4605 GCA_002299005.1 Alphaproteobacteria bacterium UBA685
TTGGCGATATTATCACTGATGGCCGCCCAAGGTGCGGGCGCAGATATCGTCTCGGCTGGCGAGATGCAACGCGCGCTTGCCGCGGGCATTCCTGCCAGTGATATTGTGTTCTCAGGCGTCGGCAAGACAGATGATGAAATCCGCCTCGCATTGGCCAAGAATGTGGGCCAGATTAACGCAGAATCACAGGCAGAGCTCAAGCATATTGAGGCAATTGCCGCTGAATGGGGCCTAAAGGCACCTGTCGCTATTCGCGTCAATCCTGATATTGATGCGGGCAGTCATGAGAAGATTTCAACGGGCCAAAAATCGACCAAATTCGGCATCCCCATTGAAGGCGGTGAGGCAGAGGCCATCTATCGCTATATCCACGAATCAGACCACCTATCGGCGCGCGGCCTTGCGGTTCATATTGGCTCTCAGCTAACCGATTTGGCGCCGTTCAAAAAAGCCTATCAGGCCTTGATCGCGCTCGCAGATGATTTCAGATCCAAGGGCTATGATGTGCCTATCCTTGATTTAGGCGGCGGTCTTGGCATTGATTATCATGGCGAAGAGGCACCTGATTTTGCCGCCTATGGCGCGCTTGTCACATCGCTTTTTGCCGATAAGGATTACCGCTTAGGCTTTGAGCCCGGCCGGTCTATCGCGGCTGATAATGGGATTTTGCTGACCTCGGCGCTTTATACCAAAGAGAGCGATGAGAAGGATTTCATCATTGTCGATGCGGCGATGAATGACCTGTTGCGCCCGACGCTTTATGAAGCCTATCACAGGATTGAGCCTGTCCAGCAATCAAACCGTGCCAAGCGCACATCTGATATTGTCGGCCCTGTTTGTGAGACAGGTGATTATCTGGCAAGAGGGCGCGATTTCCCATCGGTCGAATCAGGTGAGGTTATCGCGGTCTTTAATGCTGGCGCCTATGGGTCTGTTATGGCCTCGCAATATAATACCAGAGCAATGCCCGCAGAGATTTTAATCCATGATGGTACGGTGCATGTGATTAAGCCGCGCAAATCTATCGAAGAGATTTTGGGCGACGAGCATAATCCGTTTGCTAGCTAAGAGCCTGACCCGTCAAGGCGTATCGCAAGCGGTGTGACCGAAATCTCTGCTTGCGATGTATCTTCGATTGTCAGCTGAATGAAGAAATCAGTTGTCCCATTGCCCTCAATAAAGGCATCGGCTGGGTGGATAATCTCGGTATATAGCACCACCCCATCATCATCATTAATCGTCAGGCGCATCGGCGCGCCATGCGTGCGAAAGCCTGATTTATTGGCAAGCAGGCCACTGATGCGCAACGTATCGCCGGCATAATTCGCTTTCAAATCACGCACCTCTAGCTTTGCCAGATCAGGGCGGATCACAAGGCCGCTTGTATCAAACAGGCCAATGGTCGCCGGCACATAAGAGGTGATAAGACCGCGATTGAAACTAATCAGGCTAAATAGCACAACAATCGCCGCGCATATCACAACCGGCAAGCGCAAGACACCAAGCGCGTCCTTGATAACAGGCACGTCCTTATCAGCCTCATTCACCAATTGCGGCGCCCAGACATGTTTGCACACAGAACAACGAACCTTTTGTCCTTCTGTCTTCAAATGCGCTGATTCAACCCGAAAGATTGTTTCACAATTTTCACATGTTAAAAGCATAGCTACTGCAACCGCCTTACTCAAAAATGGCCCATCGTATTTGCGCGCGGCTTAAAAGGGCCAACCGGCCTATCAAATGATCACCTGTGGGGGATCATAATGATACCAATGCTTTGCGAATTCGATTACCCTAACTATATTTCCCATTTCGTCTGCTGGCTAGGTTGTTTTACATTTTTGCGGCAAAGCCTGTCAGATAACCATAAGTGATTGTTAGATTTGAGTAACGCGATCCTAAAAGATAGATGGCCCAATCGATGGTTACGCCCCAGCATCTCGCTAGGGGCGGGCGTTATTATTGCGGGCGCGCTTATCTTGAGCCTGTTACAGCATTTCGTGCTTACCTTGCCAAAACCACCGGCAACCGCCCCGCAGGCAGATGGCATTGTCGTGACCACAGGCGGTCAGGCACGCTTGCGCACAGGGCTTGATTTACTTGCCAATAAAAAGGCGCCTCATCTGTTAATTACCGGCGTTGGCGATGGCATTAACAAACAGATGATATCACGCTCGCTAGACCTTACCGCACGCGGCGATGCGCTGCTGGCCTGTTGTGTGTCGCTTGAATTCATGGCCAAAGATACGATTGGCAATGCGGTGGCGGCAAAAAAATGGGCCGCAGAAAAAGACATCCAGACGATTTTGCTGGTGACATCTGATTATCACATGCCGCGCGCGGTGCGTGAATTAGCGCACCAAATGCCCCGCCGCACCATCATTGCCTATCCCGTAAAAGCCCCTGATCTAGCAGGTAAATCTTGGTATAGCGATTGGCAAACCTATCGGCTTTATATGCGTGAATTCCTGAAATATCACTTGCGGACACTAGTGATCATCATCACTTAA
>DBMZ01000079.1 GCA_002299005.1 Alphaproteobacteria bacterium UBA685
GCGCCGCATTAAGGCTGGCAAGGAAGATGCCGCGCGTCTTGGTGAACGCTATGGCCGCTATGATGCGCCCTTTCACCATGATGGCACCACGATTTGGCTCCATGCTATATCGGTTGGCGAAGCCATGGCCGCCCTTGCGCTTGCCAAAGACCTGAGGGCCAGATTTAAAGACGCGCATTTTATCATCACAACCGGCACAATGACCTCTGCTGAGATTGTCCAAAAAGCGGCGATGCGCCTGCCGATCAGTCATGTCTTTGCGCCCTTTGATGCGCCGCGTTTTGTGAGACGCTTTTTTGATCATTACCAGCCTGATTTTGGCGTTATTTTCGAATCTGATTTCTGGCCAGTAATGATGACCAGCGCCCATGATAAGCGCATCCCGCTTTTCCTTGCTTCTGCGCAAATGTCTGAGGCAAGCGCGGCGAATTGGGCCAAACGCCCCGCTCTTGCCAGAGATATGTTCGCCCCTATCGCCGCCTGTTTCGCGCATGATGCGGCACAAGCCGATAATTTTCAGGCCTTTGGCATATCCGATAGCAAGGTCACAGGATCGCTAAAATTACCGCCTTTTGAGGAAACAAAAACAGACTTTGCCAGCGCGCTTCTTAAGACAAGCAAAACCCGCCTCATCTTGCTAGGCGCCTCAACACATGCGGGCGAAGAGACCGCCTTACTGCAAATCTCACAGCGCCTTACCAAGGCAGGTATCGTGCATCTCCTCATCATCGCACCACGCCATCCTGATAGGGGTGATGAGGTCGCAAAGATGATGCCAAATGCCAAAAGACGCTCCCAAAACCAGCTGCCAGAAAGTGATTGTCTCACCTATCTCTGTGACAGTCTTGGTGACATGCCAAGCCTTTATCAGGCGGCGGATATTGTCTGGCTTGGCGCGACCTTTGTGGATAGAGGCGGCCATAACCCGCTTGAGCCTGCCTCTTATGGCAAGCCTGTCATTTGCGGCCGCTCCCACTTTAAAAACCGCCATGAGTTTGAACAGCTAACAAGGCTGGGCGTCTGCCAAATAGCGCATAATAATGATGAGAGCATCAAGCTGATAACAGCGCTTGCCCAAGATAAAGATACGCGTGCGACCATCGCAAAGGCGGGCAAGGCCTATGCCAAAAAAGCCGCCAGCCGCCCCGCAAAAGTCGCCGCCTCCATAGAAGCAATCTGGCGCGAGGGGCGCTCATGAAAGCACCGTCATTTTGGGCCCATAAAGGGCTGATATCAACGCTCCTGCTCCCCCTCTCATGGCTCTATCAGCTAGCAGGGCTATGCCGGCTTGGCATCACGCGCCCCTACCGTTCTTCCTTGCCTGTGATATGCGTCGGCAACATCACCTCAGGCGGCACAGGCAAAACACCCGTCAGCGCCTATTTAGCCGCATTAGCGCGCGCGCAAGGCCTGCGCCCAGCCATACTCTCGCGCGGCTATGGCGGCGGATTACAAGAACCAACCCTGATTGACCCCGCCCTTCATAGCGCGGCTGATTGCGGGGATGAGCCTTTATTACTAGCCATGAATACCCCTGTCATCGTCGCCCGTCATCGCGGCAAAGGGGCGGCCTTTATCGAAGCGCAAAATCGCTTTGATCTGATTATCATGGATGATGGCATGCAGAACCCGCAACTGCATAAGGACCATATTATCTGTGTTTTTGATGGCGCGGTTGGCATGCAAAATAAGCGCATTTTCCCGGCCGGCCCGTTGCGCACAAAACCAGCCGCCGGCCAAAAGCACGCCTCTTTGATAATGGTCAATGGCCCAGATAAAACAGGCCTTCAGGCGCATATCACAGGCACGCCTATCATAAATTTCGACCTTGAGGCAGGCGCAAGCATACCCGAGATAGATACCTCACAACCGCTTTTTGCTTTTGCCGGCATAGGGCGTCCTGACAGGTTTTTTGAAACCTTAGCGCAAGAGGGCTATTACCTTGTCCAGACAAAGGCATTTGGCGATCATCACCCCTATCAGCCAGATGAGATCACCGCCCTTGTCGAAGGCGCAAGAGCCCTATCAGCCTTGCTGATCACAACCGAAAAAGATTGGGTAAGACTGCCAAAAAATTGCCAAGACCATATTGCCTACTTGCCTGTCAGCCTGCATATTTCAGAAGCAGACACCGCGCGTCTAACTGATATTCTGAACCTTACTAACCCAGGCAAAAGGGCACTTTAATGTCACATTATGGCCAGCCTCTTATAAAACGCAAACTGATCGAATTCGTCCTATGGCCGTTGCAAGGCTTGTTGGTATTGGTCCTTGTCAGCTTCATGCGTCTTTTGCCTGTGGCTTTCACCTCAGCTTTATTTGGCAAAATCATCTCATGGGTCGGGCCACTTACAACCGCCCATAAAAGAGCGCGGCGCCATTTGGGCTTTGCAATGCCAGAATTGGACAAAGCGGCCCAAGATGAAATCCTCGCCGATATGTGGGCACATTTTGGCAGGCTTGCGGGCGAATATCCCCACCTTCATAAGATGGGCTCATCAAAATATTTAACCCTTCATGGCGCGCATCATCTAGAGAGCGCCAAAGAAGGCGGCTTTGTCATCGGTGGCCATATTGGCAATTGGGAATTGCATCTCGTCGTCTCAGCCATGCTTGGCCAGCGTTTTGGGGCCATTTACCGCCCGTTAAATAATCCGTTTTCAAATTGGGTGCTAGATATGCGTGCCAAGCGCGGCCAAGGCGATCTATATGCCAAAGGCCAAGATGCGGCGAGGGGCATGCTTAGAACGCTTAAAAATAAGGGCATGGTCTATTTGTTCACAGACCAGAAATACCGTGAAGGTGTCCCTGCCCCGTTCCTAGGCCATCCAGCCGCAACGCCGATTGGCCATATCAAAATCGCGCTCAAGCAAAAGACGCCTATCTATTATATGCGCATTATCAGGCGCAAGGGCTGTCATTATGACGTCCATATCTCTGCGCCCCATTATATCCACACAGATGGCAAAGTCACAGACGCGCTTGTCGCACAATATGCTAAAGAGATGAATGATGTGCTCTCAGATTATATCAGGCAGACCCCGCATCAATGGCTATGGCCACATCGTCGTTGGGGCAAAGATATCTAGAATAATTCGCTTTGGCCTGTGTCTTTCGCAGAGGCAGGCTTAACAGGCTTAGCGGCCTTTTTCGCCTTCGGAGATGGTACAGGCACCGCCCCGCTTGCACCAACAATCGCGCGCCTTGTATCATCCGCAAAAGTGATATGAATAGGCGCCCCATCTGCCAGACTGCTTGCTTGCTTAACAGGCGTGCCAGCCTCATCTCTTACCAGCGCAAAACCACGTTCCAGCACCTTGGTAAAGCTATTTGCCTCAAGCAGACGCGCGGCGCTATTCATGCGCGCATCAACGCGCTCAAGCAGACCTGTCACCAGCGGGCGCATCTTCTCAGAGGCGGTATCAAAGCGTCTTGTCATTTTGGCAAGCTGTGCGTGAGGCGGGCTAAGCCTTGTTGCCAGCTGGTCAAGCCTTTGGCGCCTATCATACAGACGTCGCTCGGTAAAGCGCACCAAATTTGTGGCCGCCACATCAAGCGCTTGGCTTTGCGCATTGACACGCTCGCTTGGGTGCGTAAGACCTCTTGTTGCCCCTGCCAAAAACTGTGCCGCATTCTCAAGACGACGTGCCATCGCGACCTTCTGGCGGCCATCCCATTCAGCGACCCGCGCGCTAATCTCTGCCTTCACAGCGGTTGCCATTTCTGCGGCGGCTGTTGGTGTCGGCGCGCGCCTATCAGCGACATAATCAAGCAAGGTGGTATCTGTCTCATGCCCAATCGATGAGATAAGCGGGATATCACTCGCCGCCGCCGCACGCACCACAGCCTCTTCATTAAAAGACATCAAATCTTCAAGCGAGCCACCACCCCTTGCGACAATCAGCAAATCAGGGCGCGGCATGCCATCATCGCCTGTTATCTGGTTAAAGCCCTTAATCGCACGTTCAACCTGTTCAGCCGACCCTGCGCCTTGGACAAGCACGGGCCAGACAAGCACATGGACACCAAACCTGTCAGACAGGCGATGCAAGATATCTTGTATCACCGCGCCTGTGGGGCTGGTCACAATGCCAATGGTGCGCGGAAAGGCTGGCAATGCTTGCTTGCGTTCAGGCGCAAATAGCCCCTCTGCCTCAAGGCGTCTTTTGCGCTCTTCTAGCTGTTTTAATAACGCGCCCTCACCAGCGATTTCTAATTGGCGGACAACCAGCTGGTATTTAGATTGGCCTGAAAAACTTGTCAGCTTGCCTGTGGCGATAACCTCAAGCCCTTCTTCAGGGCGCACATCAAGACCAGCGGCAACGCCTTTCCAGACCACCGCCCCTAAATTATGCGTATCATCTTTTAAGTTAAAATAAACATGGCCAGAGGCAGGAAAGCTTGGGCGCGAAATCTCGCCCTTAACGCGCACATATTCAAAGGCTGATTCCAACGTGCGTTTAACAGACGCTGACAACTCACCAACTGTGATAAATGGAGCATTATGGTTTTCGCTCATAACTATCCCGCCACCTTGTCTTTCGAGAGATAACATAGTAAATAGTCCACATTTATGGCATATCAGGATGCGCTTAGCATCTTTTTTATAATGATTGGCTGATGGAACTATGAAAATTTTGGTAATTGGCGGCGGTGGTCGTGAACATGCAATTTGTCATGCGGTTGCACAATCGCCCTTATGTGATGATTTGCACATGGCACCTGGCAATCCTGGCATGGCGCATTTAGGCACCTGTCACAAAACTGACATAGAAGATACGACGGGCCTGTTTGATTTGGCACAAAGCCTAGCGGCTGATTTGGTCATTATCGGCCCTGAGGCCCCGCTTGTTGATGGTCTGGCTGATAGGCTTGAAGAGGCTGGCATTGCGGCCTTTGGCCCATCTGCTGCAGCCGCCAAGCTTGAAGGCTCCAAAGATTTTGCGCGCCAAGTTTGCCAATCTGTGAATGTACCACAGCCGCATTTCCAAGCCTTCACCAATGCCGAGGATGCGCTAGGCCATGCTGAGACGCTTGATGGCTATTGTGTTATCAAAGCAGATGGTCTTGCCGCAGGTAAAGGCGTTGTTGTCGCCGATAATATGGCCGAAGCAGGGCCGGCGATTATTCAAATGCTTGGCGGTCAATTTGGCCAAGCCTCTGCCTCTATCCTTATTGAAGAGCGCATCACAGGCCCTGAATTATCAGCCTTTGCGCTTATAGATGGTGCCAACACAATCTGGCTTGCCTCTGCGCAAGATCACAAACGTGCCTATGATGATGATAAGGGCCCGAACACAGGCGGCATGGGCGCCATCTCGCCCTCTCCTTTGATGACAGAAGCGTTGCGCGCACAGATTATGGATGAGGTGATAAACCCTGTCGCAAAGGCGATGGAAGACGCAGGCTCACCCTATCGCGGCGTGCTTTATGCCGGCCTTATGCTGACCCAAGATGGGCCAAAAGTGATTGAATTTAATTGCCGTTTTGGCGATCCTGAGGCGGAAGTCATACTGCCACGTATGAAGACAGATCTTGTGTCTCTTATTATGGATTTACGCGGCGGCAAGCTGTCACGTGCTGAGATGTCAAATGATGTTGGCGTCACCATTATCATGGCGACCAAAGGCTATCCCGGCTCTTATGAAAGAGGCAGTTTGATTAAAGGCCTTGAAGAGGCACAAAGCGCGGATGGCACGATTATTTTTCATGCCGGCACCTCGCTGAATATCGCTGGCCAATTGCAAGCCTCAGGTGGGCGCGTTTTGGCTGTGACAGCCCTTGCGCCAACCACGCAAGATGCGCGCGCAAATGCCTATGATGCGATTGCCAAAATTGAGTGGGATGACGGGTTCTATCGCAAAGATATCGCGAAATAACGCCCTAGCGTTTCTCTTTAAAGAACTGCGTTAATAAGGCCGCCGCTTTATCGGCTGACAAGCCGCCATAAATCTCTGGCCTATGGTGAATGGTTGGCTGGTTAAACAGATGCGGCCCATTATCAACCGCGCCGCCTTTTTTATCTTCCGCCCCATAATAAATCCGCCTGATACGCGCATGGGCAAGCGCGCCTGCACACATAGCGCAAGGCTCTAGGCTGACCCATATATCACACGCAGACAGCGATTTTGTGCCAAGTGCCTCTTGGGCTTGGGCGATGGCGAGCATCTCTGCATGGGCGGTGCAATCTTGGGTGCGCTCGACCAAATTATGCGTCGCCGCAATCACCGCACCTGTTACATGATGCACAATCACAGCCCCCACAGGCACCTCACCTTGTCCCATCGCCTCTTCTGCAAGGGCCAAGGCATCTGCCATAAAATCATATATTTTTGCTTGTTGCGTCATTGTCCTAATTTACCCTGTTACCCCCCTTGTTGCCAGAGTTGTTATAAGGAAATTTGCAAAACACACCCAAACCTGCCTATAAAGGCGCCATGATGACAGATAAACATAAAGACCAAAAACAAACCGCCGCAAATCAAGAGGCTCCCAAAAATGGTGAACG
>DBMZ01000002.1:0-2805 GCA_002299005.1 Alphaproteobacteria bacterium UBA685
CATGCAGGGGGCATTCAGGATGGGCAGGTGAGCCTTTGACAGGCGGTGCCTTAATATCATTTGCGGGAATGTTTGAGAGGACGGCTGCTTGGAACTGGTCTGTCTCAGGTGCCAGCAAGTCAGAAGAGGCAACCATCGCCTCTTTTTGTGCTTCTGATACAATGTTAACGCCAAATTCGCCTGTTTGACGGATGTTATGAAGGCTGTCCTTGGCATGGTGCAAAAGGGTGCCATCTGGCGCTGTAGACGTCTTAGGGCGCACGTCTGGGGCAGAGACAAACATCACCATTGGCGGCAATTCAGATATCGCGTTGAAAAAACTATAGGGGGCTAAATTCGCCACACCTGCCTCATCACAGCTGGAAATCCATCCAATGGGACGTGGTGAGATAAGGGCTTTGAAAGGGCCATATTTTAGGCCAGCTTCTTTATGTGTGCCTGCTTTGAAATACATTTATGTCTCTTCTTGCTGTGGCGGTGCGTGCATTGATCTGTCTTGTTAATGTGCACGTATGAATCCCATATAAGCAAGGGCTTAAGCGTATTATTCGTTGGCTTGGGCGAAATGGCCTTGCGTACGTTTTCATTATGACAGATGAGTGAATTTTATGAATAACATCATTATATTTGGTGCAACAGGCGCCATTGGTCAAAATATTGCTCGTCAACTTCATCAAGAAGGTGCTGGCCTTGTCTTAGCTGGACGCACAGAGGCAGAGACAGCCGATTTGGCGCGTGAATTGGGCGCAGATTATGCGCTGTTTAATGCGCATGATGAGGCCTCTATTCAGACGGTTATCTCAAAAGCCTCGGCAAAAGGCCCTATCACCGGTTTGATTTGGGCAGTTGGTTCTATTTTGCTAAAGCCGCTTGCGAAATTGACCAAGGATGATTTTTCTAACACCTTCCATCTAAATGTTACCGCCGCCGCCTTGGCCATACAAGCCGCCGCGCCTAGCCTCAAAGAGGGGCAGGGGTCAGTTTTGCTCTTTAGCTCCGTCGCGGCCTCACAAGGCTTTGCCGCGCATGGCGCCATTAGTGCCGCAAAAGCAGGCGTAGAAGGTCTTGCGGTTGCGCTTGCAACAGAAATGGCGCCCGATGTGCGTATTAATGTAATCGCCCCGTCCTTGACGCAATCAAAGATGGCGGCACCGCTATTATCCAATGAGATTATGGCCAAGGGTATCGCACAATCGCACCCTATCAGGCGTTTGGGTGAGGGACAGGATTTCGCCCCTCTTGCCGCTTTATTGATGGATCCCAAGCGATCTGGCTGGATAACAGGCGCGGTCATCCCTGTTGATGGCGGCCGCAGCTCTCTGCGGACCAAAGGTTAGGGCATTTATGAGCGTCTCTCAGCATTATTTCATCACAGGCGTCAGTGCAGGCATCGGCATGGCGCTTGCAAAGACGCTCTGTGCGCAAGGTCATAAGGTAACCGGCCTCGCGCGACGTGCGGATAGACTGAATGAAATGGCGCAAACTTTGCCTCATTTTAACGGCATCGTCTGTGATGTGGGCGATAAGGGCGCGGTTGCCAAAGCTGTGGCGCAGGCCAAAGTCGATATGGGGCCGATTGATGTGCTTATCCCCAATGCAGGGATTTATATTCCCGATGCAAAAGGCGTCATAGATGTGGCCTCTTTTGAGGCGCATATGCAGGTCAATTATATGGCAAGCATCTATTGTATTGCAGAGATTTTACCAGATATGTTGGCGGCAAAAAGCGGTCATATCGCTTTGATGGCATCTGTTGCGGGTTATCGCGGCCTGCCACGCTCTACCGCTTATGGGCCGACTAAAGCGGCATTAATTAATCTAGGTGAAGCTTTGCGCTTTGATCTTCATAAGACAGGTGTGAAAGTGCAAATTATCTGCCCCGGCTTTGTTGAGACTGAGGCAACGGCGGTGAATGATTTCGAGATGCCAGACCTTATCAGCGCACAGCAAGCGGCAAATGAGATTATCAAAGGCCTTCAACAAAACCAGTTTGAGATAGCCTTTCCAAGACGTTTTGCGCGCAAGATGCAGTGGTTAAAATGGCTGTCAAATGATATGTATTTTAAGCTCGTCTCTAAGGCGACCAAATAGATAAATAAATATAAAGGGCAGGGGTGGGCCACAAAGATGTCTTTGTCGAAACAAGCAAAAACATATGCCGATTATTACGAGGCAATTGCCCCTGATACGCTAGAGACGCTTGGCGGACTGCTAGCCGATGATGTGGTATTTGTTGACCCGTTCAACCGCCTTGAGGGGCGCGATGCGATGGTCGGCGTCTTTGCCTATATGTTTGAGACAATGACAGACCCTAAATTCGAGGTGCTAGATGTGGCGCTCTCTGATAGAGCGGCTTATCTTAAATGGCGTATGACGGGTGTTGTGAAAGCCGCACCGAAGATGCCATTTGATATTTTGGGGATGAGTGAGGTCGTCTTTGATGATAAGGGCAAGGTGATTTTGCACCACGATCATTGGGATAGTGCCAGCCAGCTTTTATCCTACCTGCCTTATATCGGGTGGGTGACAAGGCGGATACAAAAGCTGTTCCAGCATTAACTCTTTGATTGTTAAGGTAAGCCTATTTTAGGCCGCGGTGAAAGCTAATGAAAAGCTCACCTAGCTTGAAGCCAAATTTGGTTATGGTTGCGTGATTTAAGACAACCTCTGATGATTGCATAATCATCTTGTCATTAAAATTCACCAGAACGCGTCTGCCAAATAACTCAAGATAAAAATCATAGCGCCATAGCAAACCGATATTGGTCAAAGTGCCTGTGGCCTGTTTACGCACATCATCTGTTA
>DBMZ01000002.1:3055-3843 GCA_002299005.1 Alphaproteobacteria bacterium UBA685
ATGAACATGCCACTTGCCTTCAGGTTACCGTTGAAAAAATCCTCTGGGATAAATTCATCTGGTATCACCTCAGCTGGCACAACCTCGGGTGGCATAACCTCGGCCGGCATCACCTCATTTAGTGCGGCCTGATTGGCATTAACAGCTGTTTTTTGCACATAAGCATGTGACATAGTAAATCCTAAACTAACAGCGCTCCCGACACAAAATGATTGCTCCTCGGCGCTATATATTGGATTTACGGCTTACTTTATGGTGTGGATCATCTCTTGCGGGGGTTTTCCACAAGGTGGTGTTTTAATTCATTCCTTGGTAAGGGTCATCTGTTTTACGTCAATCATCCCTGACTTAAAACCACCTTCACAATAGGCAAGATACAGCTCCCACATGCGTTTGAATTTCATATCAAATTGGCCGCTCTTCACAATATTTGGCCATTGATCGATGAAATCTATCCGCCATTGCTCAAGCGTCTTTGCGTAATGCAACCCATAGCCCTTAGCCTCTGTCAGCTTCATGCCTGCCGCTTCAATAGGGGGCGATAGTTTTTCCATAGATGGCAACATGCCGCCCGGAAAAATGTATTTTTGAATAAAGTCAGGGGTCGTACGATAGCTTTCAAACTCGCTATCATCGATGGTGATAACTTGCAAAGCGGCCTTGCCACCATTTCGCAAGACATCAGAGACTTTGTTGAAATAAACAGGCCAATAGGCCATGCCCACAGCTTCGAACATTTCAATTGAAACGACCTTATCAAAACTCTGCGATTCCAAATCACGATAATC
>DBMZ01000002.1:4118-10814 GCA_002299005.1 Alphaproteobacteria bacterium UBA685
AGTTTCACATCATATTCGGTCGCCGCAAATTCAGCAAAACCGCCCCAACCACAGCCAATTTCCAGCACATGATCGCCCGCCTGCAAATCAGCCATCTCAGCTAGTTTGCGGTATTTTGTGTTTTGCGCATCAGCCAGTGCCATATCGTCATCTTCAAACACAGCAGACGAATATGTCATCGTCTGATCAAGCCAGAGCGCATAGAAATCATTGCCCAAATCATAATGATAGGAGATGTTCTTGCGCGAGCCTGTCTTGGAATTGCGACGCATGATATGACCAAGACGCGTAAATAGCCAAGAAAGCGGATTCATCCTGAGTTTATCTTCGACAATTTGGTTGTTCACAGCCGCATATTCGATGATGTTCACCAGCGTATTTGTCTCAACCTCACCTGCCATATAGGCTTCGCAAAAGCCCATCTTGCCATCTTTTATGATGCGCAACAGACCATTGCGGTCAACCACGCTCAAAGCGGCCTCAACGCCTTTTTTCTTGCCTTTAAATTGATGCGTATCACCCTCAGGGAAGGTCAGGCTTATCGTGCCGCATGGCAGCATTGGTGCGATCTTTAGAATTGCTTTCTTAGCCATGTTATAACGTAGTGAGGCGAACATCATTGCGGTCCCTTTGCAGATGATAAAGAATGTGGATTTACAGGTGGTTTTGGCTTTGAATGAAATGACAGCCGTTTCACAAACAGCTTCACTGCTTCAAGGTGAATGGCAAACCAAGGGCGCAAGGGCCATTGTCGTGCTTTGATTAGTCCTGTCATGATAGACAGAGATGATAATTTTGTGATTGTTCCACGCATGGTCGCCGTCAACGCAAGAGCGCCTTTGATACGATAGCGTATGATAAGGTTATAGGAGCTGTCTTTTTGACGATGTAACAGCTGATAATCGCCCGTCACATCAAAGAAAGGTGAGACGTGAAAAATCTTGGTGGCTTCATGCAGGCTTGTGCGGCCAGTATCATCACACAGCCCGACATAGGAATGCGATTCACCAAATGTGTTGTGCACTTCATAGACCACAAAGGTCAATTTGCCGGCATCATCAAGGCAACGATAGACAGATAAAGGGTTAAAGCTGACACCAAATAAGCGCGGGAATGTCAAAAGCTCAATCCGCTTAATTTGCGCAGATACGCCATAATCGCGCGCCAGCCCCCGAATATAGGCGCTCAATGTTTGATGGCTATGCGGCTTATCATAGGATTTATGAAAACAGCCATAATCAGTCTCAAAAAAAGAGAGGATATTGAATTTGCCAATGGAAAAGAAAGCAGATTGACGCGCCGCCTCTGGCAAGCGTTCAAGGTCGATTAGAAGCGATAGGCCAGGGCGCGTCAAAAAATGCGGCTTTGGGGCATGGCGCGTATGGTCTATTTTTGAAAAAACCAAGGCACACGAATCTTGCGCCGGTTTCCCGCTGCTGTCTGTCATTAAATAGCCTCTCCCTTGTCCTTATGCCTCTAAGCCTTTCGTAAAAGCCTTTGGCTCATGCCAAGCATCGGTCGGACTATTCCATGGTATGTCAGCGCCAAGGGATTTGGCAACTTTAATCGCCGAAGAAAGACCATCTTCATGGAAGCCATATTTTGTCCATGCACCGCAGAAATAGAGATGATTTTGGCCTTGGATTTCCCCCAAACGCTCTTGCGCTAGGATGGCGGCCTTATCAAAGATAGGGTGGTCATAAGAAAACACACGATGTGTCTTAGCAGGGTCAGGGCGCTCAAACGGGTTTAGCGTCACAAATAACGGCCTGTCTTTGCGGATATTTTGAAGCTTATTCATCCAATAGGTGACGCTTAATTGGGTGTCCTTATCAGATGAAGTCAAATAATTCCAAGCCGCCCACGCCGCTTTGCGTTTTGGCATGATAGCATCATCAGAATGAAGGATGACTTCATTAGCTTGGAATTGGAAGCTTGATAAAAGGCTTGTCTCGGTGTCTGAGGCATCTTGGATAAGCGCGAGGCTCTCATCGGCATGTGCGGCCATGATGACCTTATCAAAAAAGATATCACCTTCGCCTTCAATAGACACCATGACGCCGGCCGCTTGCCTTGTCAGCCCGTTAATCTTTGCGCCTGTTTTAATTGTCCCGTTAAAGTCAGCCACAAGGCGCTTCACATATTGGCGCGAGCCGCCATCAACTGTGCGCCAAACAGGGCGGTCAATATAATTCATCAATTTGTGATTTTGCATAAATTGAATGAAAGAGCGTGCCGGAAAATCAAGCATAGTCTCAGCCGGACAAGACCAAATCGCCGCGCCCATCGGCAGCAGATGGTCATTAACGAACGCATCGCTAAAGTTACAACGCGCGATAAACTCACCCAATGTCTCATCAATCGGGCTTGTGCGGCTATAATCATAGGCATGTGCGTAGAATTTACGAAGGCCGTTTAGCATCGACCAATAACGTGGCTTGAACAGGTTGGAAGGCTGAGCGACAAGGCCTTTTAACGTGCCTTCATATTCAAGCGTTTTATTGCGGAGTGAGACGGAGAACGTCATCTCTGAGCCCTTGGTCGGCACGTCCAATGCGGCAAATAGACCAATAAGATTTGGGTAATTCAACTCATTATAGACGATAAAGCCTGTATCAACTGGCGTTGGATCGCCGTTGAAATCCACATCTACGGTGTTTGAGTGGCCACCAATACGTTCCTGTGATTCAAAGACGGTTACATCATGATCGCGGCCTAATAGCCATGCCGCGCCTAACCCTGAGATGCCAGCCCCAATTACTGCAATACGCATAAATTCCCCCTCAAAAACGCTTTTTATTTAAGGGTTTATACGGGCTATCCCACGATGCGGATTTTAGATTTTGCTAATTTTTTGGGATTGGTGAGTGCGAAAAAAGCGACTTTTCTGAAACGGCATCGAGAAGGTTTTATTATCATGGATAAGATGTATGGTGGGGTTTGCAGTCAAAAAGCCGGCAAAGGCCTCATCCAAAATATTGAGCCCGCCTGTATAGCTCCCAAATGCGGGTAGTATTAGATCGAGGTCAT
Source organism: Alphaproteobacteria bacterium UBA685 (assembly GCA_002299005.1). Classification (GTDB taxonomy): domain Bacteria; phylum Pseudomonadota; class Alphaproteobacteria; order Puniceispirillales; family Puniceispirillaceae; genus UBA685. The sequence goes on from DBMZ01000002.1 coordinate 7,149, forward strand.
TTTGCACAAAGCACCTAGCCGAAAGGGCGCGCGCGCGTAATTTTATCCGCGCCTTTGGGTGGAAATGACCAGAGATTGTTGGTTGAAGCGGCAAGAAATCAGCCTCATGACAAAAGCGCAGATTGCCGATATACATCTCGTCACACGCTGTGCCGGGCAGTCTGTCTGGCAGATTGCGGTCATGATTGCCTGTCACCCAGATAATCGACGTGCGCGCCGCTATCTCATGCAGGCTTGCAAGCGCATCAGGCGGCAATAAAAAAGCACGCTCAACTGTGTGAAAGCTGTCGCCGAGGCACAGTAATTTTGTCGGCTGGCTCTGCTCTATGCGCTGTGCAAGGCGGGCAAGCGTGTCTTTGGTATCAAACGCAGGCAGAGGCGCGCCATGTGATAGAGCGGCGCCTTTTTCAAGATGTAAGTCTGAGACGATAAGCAAACCTTCAGCAGGCATAAAGAGCGTGCCATCGCCATGAAGAATAAGCTGATTGCCATGAAAATCGATCGTTACATCTTTATTTTTGGCATCTTTACTTTTCGGTGGATTTGGCTGGTTTGGCATGAATTAGCGCCCTTGCATTTCTTGAATAAGCTCAGTCTCTAACTCTTCTAGCATATCACTAACGCCGCTCGCTGTGACGCTTTCTCTGCCCACTTCTAGCATTAAGGGCACCGCAAGGGGGCTGATATAATTTAATTGCCAAAAATCTATTTTATCTTCAAAGCGTGTCAGCATTTCTGAAAGGCGTCTTATGTCGGTTAGCCCGCGCGCGGCGTCTTGTTCGGTTGCTTGAAGCAAGAGATGCGATGGTTGGTGGCGGCGAAGCACATCATAAATCAAATCAGAATTCACCGTCATTTGCTTGCCCGTTTTCTCATGGCCCGGCATGCGCTTTTCAATCAGCCCGGCAATTGTGGCAACCGCGCGAAAAGAGCGTTTTAGCATGGTCGATTCTGCCATCCATTCTTCCAAATCATCGCCCAAAAGGTCTGATTGAAACAGATTTTCAGGACTTGTCACGCGGTGCACCGACCAAATAGCCACAGCGTAATCTGTTGCAACAAACCCCAATGGCCCAAAGCCGAGGCGTTCCATACGTCTTGTTAACAGCATGCCAAGTGTTTGATGCGCATTGCGCCCCTCAAAGCAATAGGCGACCAGATAGTGTTTTTGACCGCGCTTAAAGCTTTCGACCAGCAATTTATCAGATGAAGGAATGCCAGAGCGTTGCTTTTGCAGATAGAGCCATTGCGCAACCTCGGCGGGTAATTTGGCAAGGGCCTTATCATCATGCAACAAGGACCGCACCGTATCGGCAAGGTTCTGTGACAGGGGCAGGCGGCCACCGGCATAGGCAGGCACTTTGGGCTCTTTGGCATGGCTGACAATTGTCTGAACGATATTGCCCTTAATCCCGACATATTGAAGCATGCGACCGGCAAAGATAAAATGGTCACCGCTAATCAGATTTTGCACAAAATATTCTTCAATTTCACCAAGCACAGGGCCAGATTTCAAGCGCACCTTCATGGTGACTGTCTCAACAATCGTGCCAATATTCATGCGCCATCTTTGGGCGATTTTGGGGCTTGTAATACGCCACAGACCGTCAATGCCCTTCACAAGGCGTTGGAACTGATCATAATGCGATAAGGCATAGCCACCTGTTGCCACAAAATCGAGCACCTCTTCAAATTGCGCTCTTGTCAAAGCGGCAAAAGGAGGGGCGGTGATAATCGTCTGATAGAGCCTATCCGCATCAAACGGCGCGGTCACAGCACAGCCCACAATATGCTGGGCTAGCACGTCAAGCGCGCCGGGGTGGGCCTCACTATCATCAAGTTGCATGATTTCCACGCAATGCATGGCTGCCATGACCTCTAGCACCTCAAAGCGATTGGCAGGGACAAGCACAGCCTTTGAGGCGCTATCAAGACGGTGACCAGCTCTGCCAATGCGTTGGACCAGCCGTGAGACACCTTTGGGCGCGCCAATTTGCACGACAAGATCGATATCTGCCCAATCAATCCCTAAATCAAGCGAAGAGGTGGCCACCACAGCATCAAGCTTGCCTTGTGCCATAAAGCTCTCAACCTTGCGCCTTTGTCCGACATCTAAGGAGCCGTGATGCAGGCCAATTTTCAGATTATCATCATTTGCCATCCATAGGGCTTGGAACAGCAATTCGGCTTGGGCTCTCGTATTAACAAAGATCAGCACCTTATTATGCGTTTGCAGTAAGTGATAAATTTCTGGCAAAGCATAATGCGCAGAATGACCTGCCCATGGTAATTCCGCCTCTGTTTCAAGCATTGATACGTGAATATCTTTATGAAGCACAGGTTGCAGGATTTTGACATGATTTGGGTCAGGCGATAAGAGAGCGGCAAACCTTGTGGGATTAGCAACGGTCGCAGAAAGACCAATCGCTTTGAGCGGCCGGCCTGTGCCACCTGCCTCATTGTCAGCGCGAAGAGCCCGCATTTTAGCAAGGCTTAAGCTGAGCAAATCGCCTCTTTTGGTGCCAGATAGCGCGTGAATCTCATCAATGATGATGGTCTGTAATTGTCCAAAGATACGTGCGGCATCTGGCCAGCCAAGCATTAATTCGAGCGATTCTGGCGTGGTCAAAAGGATATTGGGCGGTGTTGTTCTTTGGCGGTTGCGTTTTGATTGAGGCGTATCACCAGTGCGCGTCTCAATCGTGACAGGCAGGCCCATCTCTTCGACAGGGCTTGTTAGATTGCGCGCAATATCGCTTGCCAGCGCCTTTAGGGGCGAGATGTAGAGCGTGTGGATCCCCTCGCAAGGGTTCTGTTCCAAATCGATTAAGCTTGGCAGGAAGCCTGATAAAGTCTTGCCAGCTCCTGTTGGTGCGATAAGCAAGACTGATTGCTCTGCCTGCCAGCTTGCCACCATATCTAGCTGGTGCGCATGTGCGTGCCAGCCTTTTGCCGCAAACCAGCTTTGAAAGCGGTCAGGCAAAATCATGGCAGATGTGGCTTGCTTTTCGATCATCGCTATCGTTTAAAAATTATCTCGTTTATTGTTCTAGTTTGACTTAGTACTCGTACAGAATAGCGTCTAGTGTTTGTTTTTTTATTTTTATCTCTTTTCACCCCTAAAGTCGGAATAACAGATGATTGATTTATATTATTGGCCAACCCCAAATGGCTTTAAGATTTCAATAGCCCTAGAAGAGCTGGGTCTTTCTTACAAGACGCATCCAATTGATATTGGCAAAGGTGACCAGTTTCAGCCAGAGTTCCTTGCCTTTTCGCCCAATAACCGCATGCCAGCCATTATCGACCAAGATGGCCCAGATGGCGCGCCGGTAAGTGTTTTTGAATCAGGTGCGATTTTGCTATATTTGGCGCAAAAAACAGGCAAGCTGATGCCAGAAGATGCAAGAGGACGCATTGAGGTTACCGAATGGCTGATGTGGCAGATGGGCGGCTTTGGCCCAATGCTAGGCCAAGCGCATCACTTTATCAAATATGCCAAAGAAGAGGTGCCATATGGCATTATGCGCTATGGCAATGAGGCAAACCGTCTTTATGGTGTGTTAGACCGCCGCCTCGAAGGGCGCGATTTTGTGGTAGGCGATGCGCTGACAATCGCTGATATCGCGATTATGCCTTGGTCAAAGACTTATTATAATCAGAATG
>DBMZ01000016.1:0-18161 GCA_002299005.1 Alphaproteobacteria bacterium UBA685
ACCTCTGCCGCCATCAGGCGCATCGGCAAATCTGAGAGATCATCAGGGTCAAATAAAAACGGCCCTGGCATCATGATATCGGCTAGGTGCGATATCAGATCATCAAGCCCCTTTTCCTTTTCGGCTGAGACCATAAAGACCTTGTCGAAATCCATCATCTCAGACAGCTCTTTGGTTCGTAGCAAAAGCTGTTGAGGCGTCACCAAATCAATCTTATTCAAGATAAGCGACACAGGCCGGCCCAATTCTTTGAGGGAATTGATAATCGCAAGCGTGTCATCATCAATCTTTTTGCGCGCGCAATCATGGAGCAATAACAAAGTGTCCGCATCATCAGCCCCCTGCCATGCGGCGCTGACCATCGCTCTATCAAGGCGTCTCTTTGGCTTAAAAATGCCGGGCGTATCAACAAAAATAATCTGACTATTTTCATGCATCACAATACCGCGCACACGGCTTCTTGTGGTTTGAACCTTTGGCGTCACGATTGAGATTTTTTGGCCAACCACCGCATTCATCAACGTAGATTTGCCGGCATTTGGGGCGCCTAATAAGGCAACAAAGCCTGCTTTTGTTTGTTCGCTCATGAAGATTCTTTCTGTTTTAACAACCGTAATAATTCACGCGCTGCTTGTTGTTCAGCGTCTTTTTTTGATGTGCCCGTTGCGTGCAATTTATATTCATCCGTCAGGCGCGCTTCGATGGTAAAAGAGGGCGCATGATCTGGCCCGCTTACCTCTATCAGCCCATAGGTTGGCAAAGGATATTTGCGTGCCATCGCCCATTCCTGCAAGGCCGACTTTGGGTTGGCCTCACCATCATCAGAGGTGGTCTTTGTGATATCTAGATGGCGAAAGATAAATTGGCTTGCCGCATCTTTGCCACCATCGATGAATATCGCCGCAATCAGCGCTTCTACCACATCTGACATCACCTTGTCTTGACGCGCCGCTTGGCCGGTCACATCGGTGATAATATAGGATGATAAATCGAGCGTCTTGGCAATGCCAGCCAGGGCGTTTTGTTGCACAAGCGCATGAAATCGCTTTGTCAAATAGCCCTGATCTTCATCCTTGAAATGATTAAAAAGCGCGTATGAGATCTCAAGACCAAGCACCCTATCACCTAAGAATTCAAGACGCTCATAATGTCCCACAGACGCGTTTGGCGCGCTTTTATGCGTTAAGGCATCACGCAACAAAGTAATGTCTTTAAACTCATAACCAATGACCTCTTGAAGCGCTGTTGCATAGGCTGGCATCAAGGGCTGTGCGGCTTTTTTATCGTCTGCTTTATCTTTTGGCATCTTTTATTCAATGCCATCGGCGATACGGTTAAACCTTATCGCAAATGGCCATTTCCAAATTTCCCAAAGACGTGCTGATTGATCGACACTAAAGAACAAAAATTCTGCGCGGCCGATCAAATTCTCATAAGGGATCGTCCCAATATCAAGAAAGCGGCTATCATTTGACTGGTCGCGATTATCGCCCATCATGAAATAATGACCTGCCGGCACCTGATAAACACCTGTATTATCCATTCTGTCACTATCGCTAAGCTCTTGAATAACATAGCTTTTACCATTATCCATCACCTCTTCATAAGAGGTTATCTTAACGTCTCGATAGCCGATAGTCGCTGTCTTTGTGCCAACCATACGGCGCGGCAACACCTTATCATTAATATAGAGCTGACCTGCCTTTAGCTGGATCTTATCACCTGGCAGACCTACAATACGCTTAATAAAATTCACCGACGGCTTTGAAGGAGGGCGGAAGACAACCACATCACCGCGCGCAGGCTCATCGCCCATAATGCGCCCCTCAAAGGGAATAGCGCCAAGCGGGAAAGAATAGCGTGAGTAGCCGTAAGAATATTTAGACACAAACAGATAATCACCCACCAATAAGGTCGGGATCATAGACCCTGAGGGGATATTAAAAGGTTCAAACAAGAACGACCTGAAACTAAGCGCGATCAGAACGGCTATACCAATGGTTTTAAAGGTATCACGCCATGTTTCTTTTTGTTTTTGCTTCGCCATTCCCAATGATACTTTCTATCAATAAAATACTAGTCGTTCGTCTCAATTGTGCTTGCAATACAGACAGCAAATGCAAAAGGCGTATCATCAGATAATGTTAGGTGCAATATAACCGACGCGCCCGCTGTCTCATCAAGCGCCTTCTGACAACGTTTTGACAGCGTCACTATAGGCTTGCCAGCCGCATCATTCAAGACCTCGGCATCATGCCAAGATGGTGGCGGGCTAATATGGGCCGCAATCGCCTTATAAATAGCTTCTTTCGCCGCAAAGCGTTTGGCAAGATAGGCCGTTTTTTGTCCCCTGCCCTGCATTTCATCTTGTTCTGCTGGCGTTAGGATTTTGGCGCAAAAGCGCGCACCATGGCGCTCATAGGCTTTTGCAATACGATCGCTATTGCAGACATCATTACCAAGCCCCAAAATCATCAAACACCACTCCTTGGGCCTAGCGCGCCGCCGCCATTTTGGCCCGCGCCGCCGCCATTTTGGCATGCATTGTCCCAATGGCTTCTTCAAGGCCGGTAAATAGAGCGGCCCCCATCAAGAAATGCCCGATATTCAATTCCTGCATTTCAGGAATAGCCGCAACATCGCTGACTGTCTCAAAATCAAGACCATGACCTGCATGCACCTCAAGCCCAAGGCTATGGGCAAGCGCGGCCCCTTTGGCAATGCGCGCTAATTCTGATGCGCGTGTCGCCTCATCTGGCGCATCACAATAGGTGCCGGTATGAAGCTCTATTATATCTGCCCCAAGGGCGGCCGCCGCTCTGATCTCATGCTCGCTTGCTTCGATGAATAGTGACAGACGGATACCAGCTGTTTTAATGGCGGTAAAAAGCGGGGCGAGCCTGTCTTCATGGCCCGCAACAGCCAAACCACCTTCTGTCGTCACTTCCTCGCGCTTTTCAGGCACGATACAACAGGCATTTGGTAATAGCGACAGAGCAAAATCAACCATTTCAAGCGTTGCGGCCATCTCAAAATTCAAAGGAATATCAATCGCTTCCTTAATCGAAATCGCATCATGGTCTTTGATATGGCGTCTATCTTCGCGCAAATGGATAGTAATACCATCTGCCCCCGCACGTTGTGCAAGCAAGGCGGCCGAAACTGGATCTGGGTGAATGCCACCACGCGCGTTTCGAAGTGTTGCGACATGATCGATATTGACGCCAAGGCGCAAGGGAAGAGATTTAGGGCTCATAATTCACCAAACCTTTTTCAAGATATTTTTGCGTTTTGATCATACGCCTATTCAGGGTTTTTGACCACCTCTGAGGGCGCACCTGCTAAAGATGGCTGGCCTACAGCTTGCAATTCAGGCGCAACAGGCTCTTGGCGCGCGCGTCTTGCCTCCAATTTTGCCAGCTTTTTACGCGCCCTATGCGCCCGCCAGCTTGAAAGCCCCCAATAGGACAGACCATAATAAAGCGGGAATGTCACAATCGCTAATACAACCCCGCCTAGGGTAATCTTATAGAAAAAAGCCATCGGCATATCAGGGCCAACCGTCGCGCTTATATGCGCAAGGCGTTCTTCTAGGCCAAATTGAGATACCACTAGCCCGCCGACATAATTATCAGCGGCCCAAATAAGCGGAAAACTCCACGGATTGCCCATGATTGTGCCAATCGCAGATGCAAATAAATTGCCCCGCACAAGATAGGCTATCACGGCGGCTATGATGAAGTGCAGGCCAATAAACGGCGTCATTGATGCCGCCGCACCGCACGCAACCCCCAAAGAGAGCGCATGTGTTGAGGCTGACATGCGCGTTACACGCTCACGCAAATAGTAAAAAGAGCGCTGAAATCCCTTTTTAGGCCATAAAATATTTCTTATTTTTTGACTGTATCGACTATTGCGACTACGGAACATAAAGCTTGGCCTTAGAAGGTGTAACGGGAGACGGATTCAACATATTTATTGGAACCTAGTACCGCAAGAATAGATTGCAAGTGGCTGAGGTTTTCGACCTCAATATCAACCAAAAAGGTAAAGAAATTATTATCTCTTGTCAGGCTTTGGATGTTGGTAATATTCGCATCTAACTGGCCAATGCCCGCACAAAGCGCCGCAAGCGCGCCTGGTTCATGAATAAGTGTCGCTTTAATCTTAACAATTTGGTTGCGCACTTCACGCCTGTTCCACTGCACATCTAGCCATAATTCAGGCACTTCAACAAATTTGCGCAACGTATCGCAACCACGCCCATGAACCGTGATACCCTTGCCTGTGGTCACAATACCAACCACATCTTCGCCCGGTAGCGGATAACAGCATTTTGCCACATGCACCGCCATACCATCCACAGCCTCTGCGATATCAAAGCTCGCAGCAATATTGGCAGATGGCTTGGCCTCAGTTTTTTCAGACCCGACGTCACGTTCAATTTCGGGGTGAACCCTAAAAAAGACGTCTTTTACCGTGCGCGTGCCCTCACCAATATCTGCATAGATATCTTCCAGGCGCCCCGCGCCTAGGACCGTCAAATTATCCGCAATAAGCGCATCATCTAGCTCTTTTTCATGATAGCGAAACTCACGGTCAAGCAAGGCCCTGCCAACGCGGCTAAATTCGATGAATTCAGTCTGTCTTTTAAAGCGCTTAATCGCCGATTTCGCGCGCCCTGTTTGAACAAAACTTTCCCATTCAGGTTTTGGTTTTGCATCCTCATCGGTGATGATCTCAACCTGATCACCATTTTCAAGCTGTGTGGCCAATTGGCGGGCCTTTTGATTAATCACCACACCTGTGCAATGATCGCCAATTTTAGAGTGCACCGCATAGGCAAAATCAACCGCTGTAGCGCCTTTTGGCAAGGCAATCAAATCACCCCTTGGGCTAAAGCAAAACACTTGGTCGGCATACATTTCAAGCTTTGTATGCTCGACAAAATCAGAGGCGGCGGTATCAAGCTCAATCAGCGACATCAAATCTTGTAGCCATGCATAATCGGGTGCCGGCTTATCAACCCCCTTGGCCTTATAAGACCAATGGGCGGCAACCCCGCGCTCGGCCGTATCATGCATATCAGCGGTTCTGATTTGGATTTCAATCTTACGGTTCATCGGCCCAATAACAGCCGTATGAATAGATTTATAGCCGTTACGCTTTGGCGTTGAGATATAATCTTTAAACCGCCCCATCACCATCGGATAAGAGGCATGAAGCACACCAAGAGCGGCATAGCATTCGGCAATGCTTGGCACAATCAGGCGAAAGCCCATAACATCTGCCAAATGCTCCATCAGCATGTTCTTGGTCTGCATTTTGCGCCAGATAGAATAAGGCGTTTTGCGGCGACCAAACACCTGACACTCAATCCCATTTTTAACGATATTATTCTGGATTTCCTGACAAATACGCGAAATCACATTTTCAGTAGAAGCCGCCAGAAAATCAAGACGGTTCATAATGGTTTGACGCTGTTCAGGCTCTAATACGGCAAAGGCTCTATCTTCAAGCTCACGCTGGATATGTGTGAGGCCAATACGCTCTGCTAGCGGCCCGTAAATATCTCTGGTTTCAGTCGCGATGCGCACTTTTTTATCTTCACGCGCAAAGGAATCAATTGTTTGCATATTATGCGTTCTATCAGCCAATTTGACGATAAGAACGCGGATATCTTTACTCATCGCCACAACAAGCTTACGCAGATTTTCAGCCTGTTTGGTGCCTTCCGACTGAAGCTCAATACGCGTTAATTTTGTGACTCCATCTACAAGGCCTGCAACCTCTGCGCCAAACAAAGTATCTAATTGATCAAGGGTGACATCACAATCTTCGACCGTATCATGCAGCAGGGCTGTGATAATCGTATCCATATCCATATGCATATCAGCCAAGATTGTTGCGACTGATATCGGATGCGTGAAATAGGCCTCTCCTGAGGCTCTCGTTTGGCCTTCATGCGCCTTTTCACCAAGCTCAAAAGCCGCAAGAAGACGCGCTTCATCCACTGACGGGTGATACGCTCTTATGCGGCTTACAAGGTCTTCAAACGCATTTTGCATTTAGCTAAACAAAATTCCTGAAATCATTTCAGGTTTAATCATCACCCTCAAGTGTGACAAGGTCAACATCTTCAAAGCCTGAAACTTCTTCAGATGGGGCATCTTCCAATGAGCCAACCTGCATACCAGCATCGCCATAGGCTTCGTCTGATGCGGCGCCAACCATTTCATCAAGGTCGATTTTCGCCATTTCAGCCGCTTCATCAGATGAACGCTCATGCTCTTCATTCTGGTTCAAACGCTGCATGTTCTTGATAATACCGTCGCGCATACGCTCTGGCTCAATTGTCTCATCAGCAATCTCACGCAGGGCAACCACTGGGTTTTTGTCATTATCACGGTCAATCGTCAGCAATTCGCCCTTTTGAATTGAACGCGCGCGCTGGGCAGCTGTCAGCACCAAATCAAAACGATTTGGGATTTTTTCGATACAATCTTCAACGGTTACGCGTGCCATTTCTCATGCTCCTTCGTGATAAGACGCTAGCTAGACGATGTTCATTACAGATTTCCCCACAAAAAAGCAAGCTTTTTTAGGCTTTTGGCCGAATATCTTGCCCTTCTGGCATTTCATCTATCAGGGTTGAAACATCTTTATTTAACACAGGGTGAACCCAATCAGGGTCAATATCTTGGATTGGCAATAACACAAAGGCCCTGAGATGCATGCGCGGATGCGGTAAAATGATGGCCTCATCATCTCTGACAAGCCCCTGATAATCAATCAGATCAAGGTCAAGAATACGCGCCTCATTGCGGATATTGCGGACACGCCCGAAATTCGCCTCGATATAATGCAATCTTGCCAATAGGTCGGTTTCAGACAGGTTTGTTTTCACCTGCATAACCGCATTCAAAAACCATGGCTGATCAGAGATAGGCACCGGGGCTGTCTCGAACCACTGGCTGCATTTTTCGATTATCAACGCCTCTTGGCCGAGCGCCTCTCTGGCATCAGCCATCACAGCCTCTAGCGTCTCATAGCCATCTGGAATCAAATTGCCTCCAATAGCAACAAAAGCAGTATTCATAATGGACGCTCCTCAATCCGCGCTTTACAGACAGAATTTTTTACATCTATAGTTTTAGGCATTACCAAAAAGTCTTTTTTACACATTTTATTATTTAAAGGATTACCGATGTCTTTTCCACAAAGAACCGCTTTATTTATCGATGGTTCAAACTTCTTTGCCACCACAAAATTGCTTGATTTGGATATTGATTATTCAGCGATGCTAGCCGAATTTGCCAGCAAGGGCGATATGGTGCGCGCCTATTATTACACAGCCCTGCCAGATGCTAATGAGCCATCTCCCATTCGCAAGCTGATTGATTTCCTCGATTATAATGGCTTTCAGGTGGTCTCGAAGCAAACACGCGAATTCATTGACCCTGCCACAGGTAAAAAGCGCATTAAGGGCAATATGGATATGGAATTGGCGCTAGATATGCTAAAATTAGCGCCTCATATCGACCATGCGTTTTTGTTCTCAGGTGATGGCGATTTTTGCCGCTTGTTACAAGAAGTCCAAGATTTAGGTGTGAAAGTCACCGTCGTCTCATCGACGAACACATCACCTGTCATGGTCGCTGATGCTTTGCGTCGTAAGGCTGATCATTTCATCGAATTGCAAGATATCGCACCCCTCATCACAAGAGGGTAGGATCCGCTATGCCGCGCCCAGATTTAACAGATCTTGATCTTGATTTTGTCGCACCGATTGGGTGTAAGAAATGCCCTCGCCTGCATAAATTTATTACCTCTCACAAGGAAAAATACCCTGATTGGTATAATGGGGCTGTGCCATCTTTCGGCAGTATTGACGCAGAGATTTTGATTGTCGGCCTAGCACCTGGCTTACGCGGTGCCAATGCGACAGGGCGCCCTTTCACAGGTGATTTTGCCGGCGACACGCTCTATCAGGCACTCGCAAAACATGGCTTTTCCACAGGTGAATTTGGCAAAAAAGCCGATGACAGCCTGAAATTGCATAATGTGCGGATTACCAATGCGGTGAAATGTGTGCCACCGCAAAACAAGCCGACAGGTGATGAAATTAACACCTGCCGTGATGCGTTTTTAATCCCAGAAATAAAACGCATGAAGCATTTGAAAATGATTTTGGCGCTTGGCGGTATCGCACATAAAGCGCTTATCAAAACCTTTGATTTGCGCCAAACTGACTTCCCTTTTGGCCATTTCAATAAGCATGATATCGGCCAGAACCTGACGCTTATCGATAGCTATCACTGCTCGCGCTATAATGTGAATACTAACAGGCTGACCGTTGAGATGTTTGATGAAATTATCTCATATATGAGATCGCAAGCCTCTCAATAAGAAGCGCTCTTAACCCAGCAATCTTTGCTTTTGCCTGTTCCAATCGCGTTGCTTGACGGCTTCTCGCTTGTCATGTTTTTTGCGGCCTTTGGCAATGCCAAGAGACAGCTTTACAAGACCACGATCATTGAAATAAAGCGCGAGCGGCACCAATGTCATCCCATCACGGCGCATATTCCCCAAAAGCTTATTCTTTTCCCTCGCAGAAACAAGCAAGCGGCGAATACGCTTTGGCTCATGATTATCTCTTGCTTGCAGATAGACAGGGATATTCGCGTTAATAAGCGCCAACTGCCCCTTCTCTTCACCCGCATAGCTCTCAACAATAGACGTGCCTCTGCCAGTGCGCAGAGACTTCACCTCACTGCCCGTCAAGACAATGCCAGCTTCGATTGTCTCTTCAATATCATAATCAAAGCGCGCCCGCCTATTTTCGGCGATGCGACCTGATATAATTTTATCTTTCGACATAGGTTTGTCTTTCTGTGAAGGCGCCTGGCTAGAGGCTACCCCTCAGCCTAGCGTAATTTTGACTCAGCTAGTGCTTGTTCCACAACAGCCTTAGAGGCTGATGAGATTTCGACAAGTGGTAATCTTGTATCTGGCTCACAAATACCAAGCAATTTGGCCGCATATTTGACAGGGCCAGGACTTGCTTCTGTGAACATACCATCATGCAGCGGCATAATTTGGCGGTTAATTTCTTGCGCCTTTGCGATATCACCCTTGGCAAAAGCCTCATGCATCTGCGCACAAAGTGCCGGCGCGATGTTTGAGACAACGGAAATGCAACCATGACCGCCAGCCGCAAGATATGGCAAGGCTGTGGCATCTTCCCCGCTTAATTGCGCAAAATCATCGCCAAGCCCATTTAACAAGCGCGTCGGGCGTGCCGCATCACCTGTCGCATCTTTGACACCAGCTATATTATCAACTTTTGCCAATTTAGCCATCGTATCATCATTCACAGACACAATCGAACGGCCCGGAATATCATAGACGATAACAGGCACAGACACAGCCTCAGCTACAGCTGTGAAATGCGCCAAAAGACCATCTTGTGTCGGCTTGTTATAATAAGGCGATACAATCAGCACCCCATCTGCCCCAACCGCTTCGGCATTTTTGGCAAGGCGCACTGCTTCTCTTGTGCTGTTTGAACCGGCACCAGCAATCACAGGCACGCGCCCTGCCACTGTCTTCACGCATAGCTCAATGACCATATCATGCTCTTCATGGCTTAAAGTCGGAGATTCACCTGTCGTGCCAACGGGAACGAGACCATGAATACCTTGTTCAATTTGCCATTCAACAAGCTTTACAAACGCATCCTGATCCACCTTGCCATCTTTGAAAGGTGTGATAAGCGCAGTGTAAGCTCCTGAAAAGGCTACGTTTTTATACAAAGAAGACATGATATCACCCATGGTAAAAATTATCTGGCTTCAAAATAAGACCAAACGGGCGACAAAACAAGGCCTGATTGGCTTTTCCCTGCCCTAGTATTGCCTTTTTATCATGTCAGTTTAGAGTATCAACACACATTATCCGCACCAATTTATCGGCGGCTGAACAGAGAGGCTTTCATGGTAACTTATCAGGCAATCAGACAAGCTTATGAGCGCATTAATCATCTTGTGGTAAAGACGCCTCTTCTGACATCAGATAGGCTTAATGACCATTTGGGGTTTCGGCTGTTTGTTAAGGCTGAGCCTTTGCAACGCATTGGCGCATTCAAATTCAGAGGCGCTTGTAATGCGCTTTTATCACTGCCAGAAACCGAAAAGAACATCATAGCTTTTTCTAGTGGCAATCACGCACAGGCCATCGCCCTTGTCTCTCGCCTGACAGGGCGTCATGCGACCATCATCATGCCAGAGGACGCGCCAAAGGCCAAAATAGAAGCCACACGCTCGTATGGGGCGGAGGTCATCTTATATAATCGTTATACTGAAAGCCGCGAAGACTTAGGGGACAGGCTGAAAAAAGAGCGCAATGCTATCTTGGTAAAGCCCTATGATGATGAAGCGGTTATTTGCGGCCAAGGCACAATTGGCATTGAAATTGCTGACCAAATCAAAGAACAAAATATAATGCCGGAGCGTGTTTATTGCTGTGCGGGTGGCGGCGGTCTTGTTTCAGGGCTAGCCGTGGCGTTGCATGAAACGCACCCCGATTTGGCCATCTATTCAGCCGAACCTGATGGGTTTGACGATATTGCGCGCTCTCTTGAGGCGGGCGAGATTTGCACGAATGATCCGAACCTGCGCTCTATCTGTGATGCCATCGTGACCCCCGCCCCCGGCGAGATAACGTTTCCGATTATGAGGCAGCATTTGGCCGGCGGGGCTAGCGTTTCTGATGAGGCGTGCCTATTGGCCATGCAAACCGCGTGGCGCCATTTGAAATTGGTGGTTGAGCCCGGCGGTGCGGTGGCCCTTGCGGCGGCTTTATCTCTGCATGGTCAACCAGAACTTTCCGGCAAAGATATTGCCAGTAACGATATCGCCGGCAAAGATATAATCGTCATTGCCTCTGGTGGGAATGTAGATGACGCGTTGTTTGAGCGCGCCCTTGCCATGAAAGGCGCGCTCTAATTAAGCTAGCTTCTCATGCGGCTGTAATTGGCATCAAATAAAGGCTGTGCTTGCAATTTAGCCTCAAGATGTTCGGCCAGTAATTCGATTGACCAGCCATCTTCCTTATCAGCCAGATCAGCGCGCACATAGCCTTGGGCAACAGATACGTTTGAAGCATGCGCAAAACCGCCAGAAGTCACCCAGCCGACAACTTCCCCCTGATAGCTAATCGGCTCATCACCAATCACATCAGCATTGCTTGCAGAAACGATGAATGACCGCAAGATATGTGCCTCCTTGCCGCGTGCGTCTTGGGCGGCTGATTTGCCGATGAACTCTGCTTGCTTATCATAGGCCACAAACCGGTCTAGACCACATTCAGATGGCGTGTAGACAGGACGGAATTCACGGCCCCATGAGCCGAAATTCTTCTCTAAACGCAAGGCATTGAGGGCACGACCGCCAAATAGACGGATATCATATGCCTCCCCTGCCGCCATAAGCGCGGTAAATAGGGCCAGCTGGTATTCGGGGCGCACCCAAATCTCATAGCCTAAATCGCCTGTATAGCTAACACGCCCGACAATCGCCGGCACCATGCCAAGATCCATCTCACGCACGGCCATGAATTTAAACGCGTCATGGCTGACATCCTCGGCGGTGATTTTGGCTAGCACATCACGTGCCTTTGGCCCGGCAATGGTAAGGCCCGTCAATGACAGACCAAGCGCCTCAACATCAACATCTTCGGTGGCGCCGATTTGATCTTCAAACCATCTCATATGATATTCTTCGGCAATGCCAGAGCCGACAATCAAGAAGCTGTCATCATCAAGGCACGCGAGTGAGAAATCACCAATCACCTTGCCATCTTCTTTGAGCATTGGTGCCAAAGTCATACGGCCCACAGGCGGTATCTCGCATGCCAACAGGCGGTCAAGGTAGGTGGCCGCATCATCACCTGTAATAAGGTATTTTGCAAAATTTGAAATCTCTGACAGCCCCACACTCTCACGCACCGCCTTTGCCTCAGCACCAACATAATCGAAATCTGTTGAACGTCGCCAGCTAAAGCTATCCGTTACGCCCTCAGGGGCAAACCAAAGCGCTGTTTCAAGGCCAAATGACGCGCCAAATTGCGCACCTCGTCCTTTTAATTCATGATAGATAGGCGTTGTGAGCAACGGCCGCGCGGCTTCTAGCTCCTCATTCGGGAAACGAATTGAGAAGCGGCGCGAATAATTCTCTCTAACACGCGCATTTGTATAGGCAGAATTGGCAAAATCCCCAAAACGAGAGACATCCATTGCCCAAACATCAAAGCCTGGATCGCCATGAACAATCCAATTCGCCAATGAGAGACCGACGCCGCCGCCTTGGCTAAAGCCTGCCATCACCGCGCAGGCTGACCAATAATTGGTCAGGCCACGCACCGGCCCTACAAGCGGATTGCCATCAGGCGCAAACGTGAAAGGCCCGTTGATAATTTGGCGAATACCCGCATTTTGGAAGGCGGGGAAATGCTCAAAACCAACCTCTAATGAAGGGGCAATACGCTCCAAATCAGGCTCTAGCAACTCATGGCCAAAATCCCAAGGCGTCGTGGTTTCAGACCAAGGCTTGCACGCTTTCTCATAGGTGCCCATTAACATGCCGCCACGTTCCTGACGCAAATAAATCTCACCATCGAAATCAACCGCATGTAAAACTTCTTTCCCTGTGACCTTATTAATTTCTGCCACCTCTGGCATATCATCGGTCAAAAGATACATATGCTCCATCGCCAAAACGGGCAATTCAAGCCCCACCATGCGCCCAAGCTCTCTTGCCCATAGACCGGCGGCATTCACCACATGTTCGGCCTTCACAATGCCTTTTTCGGTGTGAACATGCCATGTACCATCAACCTGCTGTGTTAGGTCTTCAACCTTTGTGTGAAGCGCAATCGTGGCACCATTTTTCTTGGCCGCCTTGGCATAGGCGTGGGTAACACCATAAGGGTCAACATGGCCTTCAATCGGGTCATAAAGCGCGCCAACAAATTGATCTTGGTCAATCAATGGCATTAATTTTGCCGCTTCTGACGGCGAGATAAGCTCAATATCATTCATCCCCAAATAACGCCCTTTGGCCGCGATCCCTTTCAGCCAATCAAAGCGCTCATTGGTCGCCGCAAGCATGATGCCACCTGTCATGTGAAGGCCGATATCTTGCCCTGACGCTTCTTCAATTTCCTTATAAAGCTCAATCGTATATTGCTGTAATTTAGCGACGTTGGGGTCACCATTAATCGTATGCATCCCGCCTGCCGCGTGCCATGTAGAGCCTGATGTTAGGTCAGAACGCTCTATTAGCATCACATCATCCCAGCCCAATTTGGTCAGGTGATACAAAATAGACGCGCCGACAACGCCCCCGCCTATAACGACTACTCGTGCCTGATCTTTCATCTCTACTCTTCTTTCTTATCTCTAATTAGAAATCTGTTGGTGCGCCGCCTTCAGCGTCTCTTTTGGCTATGAAGGCTTGCATCTCTTCATCAATCGCAGCGTCAATCGCTGGCGGCTCATATTCTTGCAATATTTTCTTATAATGCGCATTGGCGCGCTCATGCGTCCAAATACCGCCGGCCTCTTCCCAGCTCTCAAAATTGCGCCAATCTGATAATAGCGGGTTATAAAAGGCTGTCTTGTAACGACTTTGCGTATGATCTGCGCCAAAGAAATGGCCATGTGGGCCAACCTCGCGCATCGCCTCTAGCGCCAAATCATCTGTATCAAACGGGATTGGTTTTTGCGCATAGATAACTTGCTGTAGCATTTCACAATCAATGATGAATTTCTCAAATGACGCAGAAAGCCCCCCTTCAAGCCAGCCTGCCGCATGAAAGACGACATTTGCACCGCCTTGAATAGCGCCTTGCAGGGAAAAGGCTGTCTCCCATACCGCCTGCGCATCAGGGGCATTGGTGGCATTAGCATTAGAGCCGCGCCACGGGATATTATAAAAACGCGCCATCTGCCCTGACATTTGCATCGCCTTGACATATTCAGGCGTCCCAAAGGCTGGCGCGCCTGATTTCATATCAACATTTGAGGTAAATGCCCCATAGACCACAGGCGTGCCAGGTCGCACCAGCTGAAGCAATGTTATCGCGGCAAGCGCTTCGGCATTTTGCTGTGTTACCGCGCCTGCCAAAGTCACAGGTGCCATCGCGCCTGCCAAGGTGAAAGGCGTGATAATCACCGCCTGCCCTCGTTTCGCCGCACGCATCGCCCCATCTAGCATCGGCCAATCATGCTTTAAGGGTGAGGATGAATTAATATTGGTAAACATATGCACAGATGATTCAAATTCATCATCGCTTAGCCCGGCGGCCATACGGCATAATTCCATCGCATCTTCAATCCGCTCCGAGCCAAGCGAATAGGCATGAACAACCTTATCTGTGAGGGTGAGCATATCGTAGAGGCAATGCAAATGCCTGACAGACGCATGCATATCAACCGGCTCAACCGGATAGCCTGAGATATAATGCATGCAATTATAACTTTGCGAGAGTTTCAAGAAATTCTGAAAGGTCTCACGGTCGCCAATACGGCGCCCCCCATCCAAATCCATAACATTCGGCGCAGATGCGACAGGGCCAAAGGTAAAATTATTGCCGCCCCATGTGATTTGGCGGTCTTTATTACGCGGCGTTAGGGTAAATTGACTTGGCGCTTTTTTGATTTGCTCTGTCACAAGCCCCCTGTCAAACCGCACATTCTTGGTCGACCAGTCAACATCGCACCCTGCCTCTTCAAGGATTGTGAGCGCCGTGTCATTGAGAAATAATATCCCGATCTCTTCAAGAACGCGCAAAGACATATCATGGATAGCTTCGACCTGGTCCGCCGATAGGGGCTCAATAGGCGCATTTATATAGCTTGGCACTTGCCACTCTAATTGGTCAGCAAGCTGTGATCTCGCGGATGCTTGACTGGCATTACGCCGCCTAGCCCCACGTCGGTTTTGCGCTTCACCCATGCTCAACTCCCCTATCGCACCACCTAGAATAAACAGGCAATAAACCCACCGTCAAATTGACTGATTCACGTCTCTTTGACAATCATTATAATGCGCATTTCTGATGCTTTTCGCTGACCGTCATTTTTAGCTTTATATCGGTAAAAATAATGGTCGCAAGGCAATAAAAAAAGCCAGAGACATGACGCCTCTGGCAGTTTTCTTCTCACTTTTTGGGTGGGAGGTTATTGCGACTAAGTGATGGTTAGAGACTAGCTGTGTTTCTGGTGCCTCTCGGGTCAACCCAGCCGATGGTTTTATCATCACGGCGATACACCATATTCAGCCCTTCATGCGCGGCGTTGCGGAACATCAAACATGTTTGGTTCGACAATTCCAAGCGCATCACCGCTTGCTCAACACTCAATAATTCAACTTCATAAGACAGCTCTGCGATAACCGGCAAAGCCACCTCTTCATTATCATTATCTGTGTCTTGGCCTGCAAGATAATCATTATCATAAGATGGCATGATGGATAGCGGCGCGTTAATGATATCGCCCACCTCATCTGCCTGAGCGGATTGCCGGTGATTTTTCAAGCGACGTTTATGGCGCCTTAAGCGTTTTTCGGCATGTTCAATCGCAGCATCAAGCGCGGCATGTGCATCACGTGCCTGCCCCGTTGATTCGAGTTCCATTCGTCTGGTCAAATTCACTCTTGTTCTCACGGTAAATCCTTCATCAGCCTTTTCTAAGGTGACAGAGGCACTAATGGCATTATCAAAGTACTTATCAACAACATGTGATAAGGCCTCTTCAGCATGATCTTGGAATGACATGCCTGTATCCATATTTTTACCTGAAACGTTAATTTTCATGGAGCTCTCCCTGTTAGAGTTAACAGGCTGAATGCTGCTCCGTGACGGCGCAGCATTCTACGCCTTCATTAGTGGTACATTATACGATGACACCGTTCATCTTTGCTGACAAGGACAAAAGCAAAAATTGAAGATCACACAGACGGATTAACCTCATGACGGAACCCAATAGATAGCCTGCCTGATTGGATATTATCCACCCCATGCAACAGACGCTTGCTGGCATCAAAATCGCCAAATTCAGGTGCCTTTATCATCACAAGACGCCCGGGCCTATCATCAATGGCGAAGCGCTGACCACCATCTCGTTTATCGGTCGCAAACAGCCTTGATTGGCCCTTGAGGGTGATGATGAAAACCAGATATTTATAGCGCAAACCATCCTTATGAATGCCTATGCCTTTTGAGCCTTGTGCATATCTTTGCACAGCAAAATCATTGAGATGTACGGGGGATTGAATAAATTCTGGACGTTCGCACCATGAATTTACCCCCTCTTCCAATAGGCTGGCGCAGGCATCAAACGCGCCAATACGAGGTGCCGGAAAGCAGACTTCCATATCTTGATGCACATCATTTCCCACAACCGCTGTTGCCGCCCTAAATGACAGATCAGCTGTGCTTGCCACCATCTCTGCTATTTCCTCAGCTGAGTAAAAAGGCAGACTGATATGTGTCTCATCTGGCCCTGACAAATGGGCAAGCGCGGAATGTAACGCCGATAGCCGCTCTTCTGATAGGTCAAACATCATGATTATCCCGGTAGATAACAGGCTTTTTACATTTGGCGCACACCATATTGGCTTTGCGGCGATGACGCGGCACTTCAAAACAATTATCCGGACAAGTCATAAGCCACCTAGCGGCGCTAAATTCAAGCGTATGGCACCTAGTGGCGGTACAACCGATGGCTCTGGCTTGCTGGCGCCAAACCGCGTCATGACCATGGCGCGGCCCCACAAGCGCATGGGCAATTTCATGCAATATCGTATCACGAATGTGGCTTTCCTCAGCATAGCGCACATAATGGCGCGATAGCGAGATCGTCTTGGCGCGATAGTCACATTGCCCCGCACGCCGCCTTGCATGGTCTAGAACCAGCTTCCAATCCGTCAGGCCATGTTCGGCAAATAATTGCGCCCCTAATTCAAGCGCAAACCCATGAGGCCGCGCTTGTTTTGATGCCAGCTGTTTTTCTGGATGAGGCGCTAACGGCGCTGCCTTTTTGGGCTGTGAAGGATTAAGCCATTTGAACATGATATTGACGAGCTATATCGATGATTAAGTCAGACAGAGACGCGCTGAAGGAACGCGGCATATAAATATCGAAACAATCATCATGATGATGAATATGAACACCGACATGATGTATCGAAGTCGCAAAAAAGACGCGGCTTTTATCTCTGAAATCAACCGCACAAAGACGCGCCATAACATCGGCGGCACGCGCCCCTGACAGGCGCACGCAATTACGCGCAGATGATAAATCTAGCGGATAAAGCGCTTTGTTCCCTATCGCCAATGGCGCATCAGAAATCAGCCAAATCTTATCCATTTCAACACGCGCCGCATGTGCCTTTTTGCCCTTTTTAAACTGGCTGAAATGAGGCACATCTGAAATCCCAAAATGGGCCAATTCTTTTTTTAATGCGGCTAGCTGAGTGGGGAAAAAGCTCAATTGTGTAAGGTGAAAATGACGTCTTTCGGCGATCACAACATCGACCGCCCCTTGTGTTGAGGCTTGAGAGGCAAGTGTTTTTGCCTTATTTGCAAAGACTGTCTCAAGACCTGTTTGGTAATTAGCCATGCATACGCTCCCCTTTTGGATCAAACATATGCGGGCTGACAAGCGTCACAGATGTTGATTTATCATTCACAGGGTCTGCCGCGATTAATGTTTCGCCTTGCCAAGCTTCATACCCGCCTTTTGCAAAGCCGACACCTATCCATTCACCCAAAGCCGGTGAATAGGTGACGGCGCTAATCCAGCCCTCACCAAAGCCAGAGACCTTATCCTTGGCGCATAGAATAGCCCCTGCGCTAAAGGTTTCACCTGCTTGCACAACTTTGATGCCAACAAGCTTTTGGCGTTCTTCATGATTAGACAGATAAGGACGATGACGCAAAACCTGACCAATATAGTCTTTCTTTGTTGAGGCCATTTTGCCAAAGCCCGCATCTTCGAGTGTCACACGCCCGTCTAATTCGGCGCCTGTCACATGGCCTTTTTCGATGCGCAAAGCCCCCAAGGCCTCCAAGCCATAGCAAACCCCGTCAAATTCAGG
>DBMZ01000016.1:18341-24157 GCA_002299005.1 Alphaproteobacteria bacterium UBA685
ATATACCTCATAGGCACGCTCGCCTGAGAAAGAAATTCTGGCCGCTCTCATCTGTACAGGGGCGCCATCGATGATTGTCTCAGCTTGCCTTACATCCATAAACTCAAAGGCCTGATGTGAGAAATCAAATTCAGGCAATGCCTTTTGCAACAGATCACGCGCTTGTGGTCCGGCAACAGCAATCGCCCCCCATTGGTCGGTTACAGAGGTGATATGCACTTGCAAATCAGACCATCTTGTCTGTCGCAATTCTTCCATAAAACGCATCACCTCACCTGCTTGTGCGGTGGTGGTGGTCATAAAGAAATCATCATCTGCCAATCGCCATGTGGTGCCATCATCAAGCACAATGCCATCATCACGAAGCATAAGGCCATAGCGCGCACGGCCAACAGGTAATTTTGCGAACCCATTCACATAGAGGCGATTGATAAAATCTGCCGCATCAGGGCCTTGGATAGCTATTTTGCCCAAAGTTGAGACATCTACCATACCCACCGTTTGGCGTGTTCTGGCTGTTTCTCTGATATAGGCATCATTGAGGGTTTCATCACCTTGTGGATAATACCAAGCGCGGTGCCATAAGCCGGCATCTGTCATTGGCGCGCCTTGCGCTAGATGTGCATCATGCATCGGCGTCACGCGCAAGGCCTGCCAATGATGACCACGCGCACGGCCTGCCAAAGCGCCAATAGACACAGGCGTAAATGGCGGACGAAAAGTTGTGATACCAACCTCAGGGAGGGCAATCTTGCGTGCCTCTGCCATAGCGGCGATACCAAGCACATTGCCATTACGGCCTTGATCTGTCGCCATACCAAGCGTTGTGTAGCGTTTCATATGCTCAACAGATATGAAGCCCTCTTGTTTTGCTTGGCGAATATCGGCCGTTGAAACATCATGCTGTGGGTCAATAAAGCTTTTAAGCTTGCGGTTTGCCACACGCACTTCGAACAAGGCATCAGGGCGATTATGCCAACCAATCGCTGGCACAGAGGATTTCGCCGTTTTCTTTGCCAGAACCCCCCTTACCGCGCTTAATGCAGAGGCCTCGATTTCATCATCTTCATAGACGCCCGCCGCCGCGCCGCACAAGGCAATAGGCTCAGAGGTCGCACCTGAAAGAAATGTCAGCGCATCATCATCCCAATAAGGCTTAATGCCGCGGTGGGAGGCAAGCTGGATATTAGCTGAAAAACCGCCTGATACGGCGATGATATCACAGGCCAAAATAGACCCAGCCTTTATCTCGCCAGCCTCTGTTTTGAGGCCATATTCAAGGCCTGTGACACCGCCTCTGCCAATCGCTTTGACAGGCACGGCTTGGCAAATCAAATCGATTTTATGCTTGTGGCAAAGTGATTTTAGCGCCTCATCACTATCAGCTCTGCTATCAAGTAGCGTGACATGCAGGCCGGCTTTCGCCGCCGCAAGCGCATTCTCATAAATGCCATCATGGGTGCCAGCAAATAAGATACGGCTGCCCGCCGCAACGCCGTAACGATTGACGTAAGTCTGAACCGCAGAGGCATTCATCACGCCCGGGCGATCATTATCACCAAACGCAATCATCCGCTCGCTTGCCCCTGTCGCAAGGATAATCGCCTCAGCGTGCAGAATATGAAACACTTCACGCGGCATATGTTTTGACGGGTTGGCAAGATGATCTGTTTGCCGTTCAATCAGGCCGGCAACAACACCATCATAGAGGCCAAAGGCGGTTGTGCGTAATTTCAATGTCCCGCCGGCCGCCAAAAAGCGATTAACCATCGCTTGCACCCAAGCAAGCTTTGCCTTATCGCCAGATGAGAGGCACCAGCCCCCTGCCTTAAAATCCTGCTCAACAAGCCAGACAGATTTACCAGCTTCTGCGGCCTCAACAGCCGCGATTAAGCCTGCTTTGCCTGTGCCAACCACCAGCAAATCACAAAACCCATTGGCGATATCATAACAATCAGGATCATCTTCACGCGACGCCGCCCCCATGCCAGCCGCGCGGCGGATAAACCGCTCGCAGAACATCCAAAAACGGGTGTTCGAAAAAGGGCCCATAAATGTCTTATAATAGAAACCAGCCGTCAGGAACGGCTTGAACAAGCCATTAATTGCCATCAAATCAAACCGCACGGACGGGAAGCCATTTTGACCTGATAGGGCCAATCCGTCATGTATTTCAACCAACGGGCCTTTGACATTGGCTATACGCTTGTCACCATCATGCATTTGGAACAGCGCGCCGCCTTCTTCGGCGCCGGCTGACATAACGCCTCTTGGCCTGTGATATTTGAAGCCGCGACCCACAATGCGCTCACCAGAGGCAAGCAAAGCCGCGCTTGCCACATCCCCCTCAAAGCCGCTTATATCGCGCCCATCAAAGGTAAATGATACAGGTTTTGCGCGATTAATCAGGCCGCCCTTATCAAGTCTAAACCCTGTCATGACTTTTTTGCCCCTGAAGCTTTCACCATTTTGACATACCCATCATGCGCAGGCTCAATCTTGCCAATCTCATGGGTTAGCGTATCACGCTCAACCTTTAGCCACATCCGGCAGCCCTGCGCGTGATACCAATATTCAAGATGCGGGCCGCGCGGGTTCTTGCGCAAGAAAACAGCCCGATACCACGCCTCTTCATCATGATTATCAATCGCAGGATAAACAACCGAAGCATCACCCTCATAGGTGAATTCATCATAATCTCTTTTGCCGCAAAAAGGGCAATCAATACGTAACATATCCGTGCTATCCCACTAGCTTGTCGGCCTAATGCCTGTTTGGAACTGGCCCAGAGCCAGATTCATCAATGTGACGACCATATTTAAATCTATTGAGCGTCAAGAGACGGTTAATTTCATGTGGCTCATCATTGGCAATCGTATGTGCGAAACACCAACCAGATGCAGGCGTCGCCTTAAAACCACCATAGCACCAGCCCGCATTTAGATAGACCCCTTTGCGATCTGTCTTACAGATAAAGGGCGAGCCGTCCATCGACATATCCATAATGCCAGCCCATTGACGCAACAGCTTAACGCGCCCAAGTGACGGCATCACATTCATCGCACATGAGGCAACATCGCTATAAATCGGCAAATTACCTTTTTGCGCATAAGAATTATAGGCATCAATATTGCCACCAAAGACCATGCCGCCCTTATCTGATTGGCTGATGTAGAAATGCCCATGCCCTGCCCCATAAACCACCACCGTATCCAACAAGGGCTTGAGGGGCTCTGATACAAAGGCTTGCAATTTATGGCTTTCAATCGGCAAATCGCCTAATCCCGCCTTTTCGGCAAGCACAGAGGTATGGCCGGCCACCGCCATACCAATTTTATCGGCTAATATTTCCCCTTGCGATGTCTCAACGCCAATGACTTCTCCGGCCTTTTCTATAAAGCCTGTGACTTCGCAATTCTGGATGATATCAACGCCTAATTTTGAGGCGGCTCTGGCATAGCCCCAATTAACGGCATCATGACGCGCTGTACCGGCACGTGGCTGAAAGAAACCACCCAAAATTTCAAGCCTTGCATCACTGCCATAATTTAGGTGCGGTACAAATTTTTGCACCTCATCACGCGATAACATCTGCCCATCAATGCCGTTTAGGCGCATGGTATTATATTGACGCGCTTGGCTGTCTCGCTGGCCGGGGGTGAAGAATAAATTCAAATGCCCCCGCTGAGAGAACATCACATTATAATTCAGCTCTTGCGAGAGACCTTCCCATAATTGCAGGGATTTCTCATAAAAAGCGGTATTGCCTTCTTGAAAGTAATTGGAGCGCACAATCGTCGTATTACGGCCCGCATTACCGCCGCCAAGCCAGCCTTTTTCAATCACGGCCACATTGGTGATGCCATGAATTTTTGCCAAATAGTAAGCGGTTGCAAGACCATGACCGCCGCCCCCAATAATGATAACATCATAGGATGGCTTTGGTTGCGGTGTCCCCCACGCCTTTTCCCAGCCTTGATTGCCACGAAGGCCGTTTTTTAGAATTGAGAAGACCGAATAACGTGACATCAGGATAAAAGCTCACTTGCTAAGGCGCTTACGCAAAAATAGGACAATTCCGAGGATTAGCTTTGCGAAAAACAACCCATCCTGCAAGATAATTTCATGCCGATGAGATAGTTTTTTTCACAGCTTGAAAAGAGCTTATTCCGCCTCGTTGCGCGCGAGCCAATTGATAATCTTAATTGAGAGCGGAATCCATGCCAGCCCCGCGACAATGTAAAAGACAAGATCAATCAGAAAATGAATTTCTGTCACATAATCTGTGAGCAATAAAACCAGACCAATATAGAGCGCGAAGGCTGGAATTGTGCCAACCGCAACAACAAGATGACGCCATCGTTTCATATCTAAATCACTCCAAAGAAATAACGCCATAATAATTGCAGGCCTAATAATACCAACATAGTATGCGTCACCAAATAGAAAACACTATCATTCATCGATTTATTCAACCATCGCCCGACAATAATCCCAACAGGCACCGCTGGCATTAGTAAGGCCGAGAGGGTCAATGTGCTGGCATTGATAAATGATAAATCATTAAAGAACGGAATTTTAGCTAGATTCAAGAACAGCAAATACCATGCCATCGTCGCCACAAACAACTGGCGTGGCAATTGCAGGGGCAGCAAATAAACCTGTGCCGGGATGCCGCCTGTTAAAGAGACAAAGCTGCTAAAGCCAGATAAGGTGCACCAGAGTAGCGCCCGGCGCGCAATACGCTTGCGGTAGCTTTTTACCACGGCTCTTATCGCGGTGGTTGATTTTGTGGCCACAAAGCGAGACCAGAAATATTTAAGGCCTGTATAAAGCGCCAAAAGCGCGATGAATAACAGCAGAAACGCATCATTAAGCGTTCCCATCCGCAATAACGCCCAGCCAATTATCTGCCCTAACAGGCCTGTTACCGTCATAAATATGATGATGCGCCTGACGCCTAAATGGCGCCAAAACCAGACAACCCAAAGGTCAATGATGATAAATAAAGGCAATAAAATGCCAAGCGCCACGGTCGGTGAGACAATGAGTAGCATGATGGGTGTGGATAGTGACCCCAATGCTCCGCCAAAGCCTGCCTTTGAAATAGACACAGCCGCAACTGCCACAAACCCTATCAGCAAGGTGATGAGCGGCGCGCCCTCAAGAAGCGAAAAATCAAGCATGAGCCGGAGCCCGAACGCCCTCAATGTTGAAATCCAGGGCTAGAAAATCACCCTTGCCATCTCTTTGCCATGTTGCAAGATCCCACGCGCCATCTGTTTGAAGCTTTTGATTAGGCTGATAATATTCAGCCATCTGTGCCTTATCATCGCAGATTATCTCTATCGGCACACGCGTGTAATTGGCCCCTTCAAACTTATCTAGCAAGGCCAAATCGCGCTCTGATAAGCCTGTGAGCAAACATCCCTTGGCCCTACCACCTGCCTCAGGCAATAGGCAAGGATAGCTGACATCTGCGACTTTGAAGGTTGCGAAATCAAGCGCATAAGCCTCTGTTAGGTCATCTGGCGACACATGGCGGCCTAATACCTTCTCGCAAACTTCATGGTCTCTTAATGTGCCGTAGATAAAAAGATGGGACATAGTCATTCCTGCACTATTCGAAGCGGTACTGGCCGCGATTTCGCATGATAACGCGCTTTTGGATGATAACGCGATTTCGGGTGATACCGCGATTTTGGATTATAATAGCGTGTTTAGCTGGGCTGGCTAGCCCGATTTCCTTTTGGGCCTCATTTCTTTTCAGGCTTCATTTGGCGACCTGAGAAAACCACATCGCCGCCAAATCTTGC
>DBMZ01000048.1:0-3501 GCA_002299005.1 Alphaproteobacteria bacterium UBA685
CATAAAAAGGGGCATCCAATCATAAGGGTGCCCCTTTTTTTTCTTATTTCATTTAACGAAACTAATTTTTGCCAATAAGACCATTAAACAAAAGGGATGATATCTCTATGACAGCAAGCCCTTCCTATTTTCATTATAGCTTTTATTTCATAGCCATCGCGAGCGGCTTTTCTGCGGCGGTGTTTATTGTCAATAATTTCTTAATCCATCTATTGGGCTGGCCAGGTCTATTTGCCACGCTTGCAGGCATGGGGCTTATAGACGGTGATAAGGGTGATGCGGTGACCCTCACAGGCCTCATCCAAACCAGCGCGTTTTTGGCGGCACTCGCACTTCCTGCCTATATGACTTTCAAGGCGCGTGAGGGTAATGGCTCATTCACTGATTTGCTATCTCATCATGAAAAGCGCTTTTCGCTTTATGCCTCCTACGTCATTAGCTTTGCGTTTTGGGGTGTGATGTTTGTTGGCATCACTGATGCTGTTATCTCATTCATGCGTATTGAAGGCATGTTGGAATCGATCTTTGGCAAGGAAATTGCGTCTGATTTAGGGCGCTCTGTCTGGCGCGGCACCTTTATTCATATGCCTTTATTGGCCCTCGCCGCCCTGATTGCGACGCGCAAACGTGGTATTTCTTTTATCTGGCTTGCAACCCTGATTGTGGTCGCTGAATTACTGATTGTGGTCGCCCGTTTTATCTTCTCTTATGAGCAGGCTTTTATGGGTGATCTAGTGCGTTTTTGGTATGCGGCTTTGTTCCTATTTGCCTCTGCCCGAACATTGGTCGAAGAGGGCCATGTGCGCGTTGACGTTGTTTATGCCAACCTATCAGACGCTAAGAAATCAATCGTAAACATAGCTGGTGCGGCCATTTTGGGCATGCCCTTATGTTGGATTATTTTAACGCGTGGCATGTGGGAAAAGACATCTGTCATTAACGGGCCGCTTTTGAATTTTGAGACCTCACAATCTGGCTTTGGTATGTATGTGAAATATCTGATGGCTGGCTTTTTGATTATTTTTGCCTTTTCCATGATCCTGCAATTCGCAAGCTTTATCATGACGCATCTGCAAAGGCATTTAACCATCTCTGATGATAGCGCCAAGACAGAGTAAGGGATAAAATTATGGAACTGTATTTTCTACTATTACTCTTCTTGATCATGATTGCCGCCCTTGGCTCAGGGTTTCCTGTGGCTTTTGCCTTACCGGGCGCGGCGATTATCTCAATCACACTTGCCACAATTTTTGGCTGGCTGTTCTTTGATGATGTGACGGTCTTTTTTGCCCAAGATGGGCCTGTTCAATGGCTCTCGGCGGGGGTTACAAACTTCCGCGGCGTCTATTGGGAAGTTGAGAGAGATACGCTGATTGCGATCCCGCTCTTTATCTTCATGGGCATCATGCTTCAACGCTCGCGCATTGCCGAAGATTTGCTTGTCACAATGGCAAAATTATTCGGCCCTGTACCGGGCGGCCTTGGCATTTCAGTTGTCTTGGTCGGCGCGCTTTTGGCGGCCACAACAGGGATTGTCGGCGCGACTGTGGTGGCGATGGGTCTTATCTCTTTGCCCGCGATGATGCGCAATAAATATTCACCATCACTTGCCTCTGGTACGATTTGCGCCTCAGGCACATTGGGCCAGATTATCCCGCCATCTATCGTTCTAATTATCTTGGCTGACCAGCTCTCAAACGCCTCAGACCAAGCCTCATCAGCACGTAAAGCGCTTTACAAGCACGCCACAGGCGAGGTCTCTATGCCGTCCTCATTGGATGTGCTGTCAACCTCAGCAGGCGATATGTTCTTGGGCGCTCTATTGCCGGGCATGGTGCTTGTTGGTCTGTATTTGCTTTATATCCTTGTAGCGGCCATTCTGCGCCCATCAATTGCCCCTGCTGTGCAAAATGATGGCGGCTTTGATAGAAACTTCCTTATTCAGGTGTTTTTCTCACTCGTACCGCCGCTTGTCCTTATCTTTGCGGTTCTTGGCTCGATTGTCTCAGGTGTTGCGACGGTCAACCAAGCAGGCGCCATCGGTGCCGCCGGTGCCACAATCATGGCAGGCTATCGTCTCTATGAAGGCCGCAAGAACGCTTTTTACCCGGCGATTATGGCGATTGTCTCATTGCTCGTTATTTTCTTCATGACGAACATGTTTGATTTGAATGTGCGTAATGTGCAAATCACAGGCAATCATGCGCCTATCGGCTTTACAGCTGTGGCGGTTGTGATCTTCCTTATCGCTATTTTCTGGTCAGGTTGGCGCACGCTGAATATCGAAAAGACACTGCAAGGCGTGATGCTAGAGACTGCCAAGACAACCTCGATGGTCTTCATCATCCTGCTTGGTGCCGCGATGCTTACAGCCGCCTTCCGCGGCTTTGGTGGCGAGGAATTTGTGAAGCATTTCCTCACAGGCCTACCGGGTGGTTTCTGGACGCAATTCTTTGTTGTGATGCTGGTTATCTTCTTACTTGGCTTCTTCCTAGATTTTATCGAAATCGCGGTTGTGGTTGTGCCAATTGTCGCCCCAATCTTGCTCGCAGATCCAGGTGCCAATGTCACCGCTGTCTGGCTTGGTGTGATGATCGGCGTCAATATGCAGACAAGCTTCTTGACCCCGCCATTTGGCTTTGCGCTGTTCTATTTGCGCGGTGTGGCAGATAAGGCGATTTCGACGCTTGCGATTTATCGCGGTGTGGTGCCGTTCATTGGCCTACAATTATTCGCGCTTGTGATTGTCGGCTCATTCCCGCAATTGGTGAATTATTTGCCGAATCGTTTCTATCTTTCATCCTATAACGCACCACCGCCAGTGAACCCAAAACTGCAAGCCTGTGTTGAGGATTATCTAGCAGAAGAACTTGTGGCGAGCCGTCCGATGATTGAACAAGCGATCGTCAGCTTTGAGACCATCGATACCTCAATGCTGCCAGAGAAACTCGCCGCAACGCTGGACAATGTGCCAGCTGATGCGCGCGATGCTTTTGCCAAATTGGATGCGGTGAACGCCGACTTTGCGGCACTTGCCACAAGCGAGATTACCTATGCCAGCATGCACTCAGATGTCCGCACATTAGAGCGCCAAATCCGCCTTGCTGAAGGTCAGATGGATGAGGCAAAGAAGCTGGCACGTCGCACAGATGACGAAGCACGCATCGCGGCCTATGAGGCAGATATCATCTCACTCAAAGCTGAGGCAGAGGCGCTTTATGCGCAAATCCCAGCTGAGTGGGCTGGTGCGCAAGATGCCTATCAGGGCCAGCTAAAGACATTGTCACAGAGCCAGCGTCTCTATCGCAAAGCGCTTGATAATGGCTATCAGCCTGTGCGTGATCTTATCATCATGATTGGTGAGAAGGGCGGTCTTATGGCCTCTGAGGCGCGCATTGACGCTGTCTTGCAAGAGGTGGCCACACAGTCTGATAAAGATGCCGCCGTCACAATCAAAGCCTTTGAATCAGAGCTTAAGAGCGTGGCGGGTATTAACCCTGT
>DBMZ01000048.1:3708-4426 GCA_002299005.1 Alphaproteobacteria bacterium UBA685
ATGACCATTGGCCTGCGCTCACAATCACGCCTACCTGCTGAGATCGTACCACGCATCTCATCATGTAAGGCCTTGCACAGAGATATCTCACTGCGCTTCTAATAAGCAGTTTCACTCTTTGCTAAATAAATTTAACAGAAGGCTTACCGCAATTAGCCTTCTGTTTTTTTGTCTCTAAGGCCAAAGCGCAAGCCTGCGACAACCAGCACAAATCCCACAAGATGATAGCTATAAAGAGGCTCACCCAATAGCGGCACCGCCAGACCAGCGGCGGCAATTGGCAACCAATAGAAAAACACCCCTGCCCTGTTTGGGCCAAGCGTCGCGACGGCTGATGTAAAGAACTTATAGGCCAAAAAGGCCGGGCCAATCACAATATAGCAAATCGCCAAAACAGAGCCTGCGGTCAAAATCATCCGCGCCCCTTGGCTATATTCATAAAGCTGGAAGGGCAAAAGCTCTAGCGCGCCAATCACAAACAGCACAAATAAATAGCTCCATTGATTTAGCTTTGGTGCCGCGCGCAATGACACAGAGAAAATCCCATAGGTTAAGATAGCCAAAACCATATAGAAATCACCGACATTAATCGACAGATCAAGCAAGCGCGAGAGATCACCTTGGGCGATAATCACAACAATCCCAAAGGTCGATAACCCCATGCCAAAAGACTGGAGCCATGAGGTGCGAGACCGGTAAACCAGCCGGTCAAGGATCG
>DBMZ01000048.1:4671-8073 GCA_002299005.1 Alphaproteobacteria bacterium UBA685
GCGATAAACAGCAAAATCCATTTATGCGCCCAAATCACAGGCCAGTCTTCGCGCAAAGGGGGGCGCATCACAACCAATATCAAAAGACCCGCCAGCACCCAGCGCCAGAAGGCCAGCTGAAATGGCGGTAATTCCGCGTAAAACATCCGCCCGACAATCGCATTCCCTGCCCAGAGAGTCATAGTTGCGAACAAATAAAATATCGCCGTTCTTTGTGAGACTATCATTGCCTATCCTTTATTAACGGCACAATTACCGATAATGAGGCCCGTTCTTATAATGGCCCCGCCACGACTTCAACATAACCTAAAATGGCTTAATGACTAGCCCCATTTGCCTTATCGCCCTTAAGAGATTGACAGTGCTTATTTCCAGCATGATGATAGAGGCTAAGACGGGGGTAGATGGCGCGCACAAGCGCCTTCACAAAAGGCTAGGTTTGGATGATCTCACCACATCTCTGGCGCAAAAGTAGTAGGTTCTAAAGAAACAAGGTTCTAAATCAATATGTCACAATCATATGATTATATCATCGTGGGCGCGGGCTCAGCTGGATGTGTGATCGCCAATCGGCTATCGGCTAAGCCCGATATTCGCGTTCTTCTTCTTGAGGCAGGCGGGCGAGATTTAAACCCGTGGATCCATATCCCTGTTGGGTATTTTAAGACGCTGCATAACCCCAAAACAGACTGGTGTTATAAGACACAAGAAGAGGCAGAGCTTGAAGGGCGCGCGCTTGACTGGCCGCGCGGCAAAGGTCTTGGCGGCTCCTCTTCGATAAATGGCTTGCTCTATGTGCGTGGCCAAAAAGAGGATTATGACAGCTGGGCACAAGCGGGCAATACGGGCTGGTCTTATGATGATGTTCTGCCGCTCTTTAAACGCTCTGAGAGCTATGAGCTTGGCGACGATGCGTTTCATGGCGGCGATGGCGGCCTTGCGGTCTCTAAAATTCGTGCCAAAAGCAAGATCTCTGAAGCCTTTATCCAATCGGCAGTTGAGATGGGCGTACCTTACACAGATGATTATAATGGCGCGGATCAAGAAGGCGTCAGCTATTTTGATCAGACCGCCAAAAAGGGTCTTCGTTGCTCCTCTGCCAAAGCCTTTTTGAAGCCTGCCAGAGGTCGGCCGAACCTCACCATCCAGACGCATGCGCATATTACCGCCCTTGCCTTTGATAAAGATGATGCCACCAAAATTGTCGGTGTTCATTTTGACCAAAAGGGCCAAAAGCGCACCGCTAGCATCAACCAAGGCGGTGAGGTTATTTTATCAGCCGGCGCGATTGGCAGCCCCCAAATCCTTGAGCTATCAGGCATTGGGCGCGGTGATATCTTGCAAAAAGCAGGCATCAAGACGCGCCATGAGCTGGGCGGGGTTGGCGAGGCTTTGCAAGATCATTTGCAAATTCGCCTGGTCTTTGAGACCAATGTGCCGACCTTGAATGATATGATTAATTCGCCTCTTGGGAAATTATCCATCGGCCTTCAATATGGTCTTTTCCGCGGCGGGCCAATGTCACTTGGCGCCTCGCAAGTCGCGATTTTTGCCAAATCGATGAAAGGGCTTGATACGCCCGATATCCAGTTCCATTTCCAACCCCTTAGCGCGGATAAGCCGGGGCTTGTGATGCATCCTTTCTCTGGCTTTACCTCGTCTGTGTGCCAATTGCGCCCTGAAAGCCGGGGCCATATTCACATCACCTCACCAGATGCCTATAGCCACCCTAAAATTGTTGCCAATTATTTAACCGCGACGGCTGATCAGCTATGCGCCATTCGCGCTGTGCGCTTTGCCAGAGAGATGACGCACATGCCGTCCTTAAAGCCTTTTGTGGTGCGTGAACATACGGTCTGCGGTGATATGAGCCGTGATGAAGATATGCTAGATGTCGCACGCCGCTATGCGCAAACCATCTATCACCCCACCAGCACCTGCCGCATGGGCAGTGATAAGGCGGCGGTTGTGGACCGTAAACTGCGTGTCCATGGCATGACAAATTTACGCATTGCTGATGCGTCAATTATGCCATCAATTGTCTCTGGCAATACCAATGCGCCAGCGATCATGATAGGTGAAAAAGCAGCAGATATGGTCCTTGCCGCCAGAGGGTCTTAAGGCATATGCGTATTCTTATTTATGGTGATTCAAACAGCTGGGGCTTGCTTGATGATGGGCAGGGCCTTCGCTATGCCAAGAGATGGCCAGAGATTATGCGCACCCAGCTAGAGGCACGCCTTGGCAAGGCGGTTGATCTCGCAGAAGAATGCCTTCCGGGGCGCACCACCGCCTATCCAGACCCCCAAGAAGGCCCTGAATATAATGGCCTGCCATATCTTAAACCTGCCCTTCTCAGCCATGCACCGCTTGATTTTGTCCTTATCATGCTTGGCACCAATGATATGAAAGCACGCTTTGATGCCAGCGCAGAGGCGGTTACAGATAATCTGATGAGCTTGGCAAAAATCACGCGCCGCACCCCTGTCGGCAATGGCAGATGGCGCGATGCCCCGCCCCCGCAAGTGATGCTAATCTCGCCCGCCATTATGGGCAACCGTATCAATAACCCTAGCTGGCTTCGCTTTGATGAATGGCTTGGCGGTTATGATAAGATGGCCGCACTTCCCCCGCTATTGGCGCAAAAAATTGCCGATTTGGGCGATAAATCTGTTCATTTTGCCGATGCGAATGAGGCTGTCACCCCGTCTGAGCGCGACCCTATCCATTGGGGCGCCGAAAGCCATCATAAGATGGGCGAAATGATGGCCGATAAAATGGCCCCCTTATTGCGCGATAGCTAAGAGAAGGCCTCTCCATGTCACATAATTTGCTGTCAAACCGATTAGAAGGCATTATTGATAATGACCGCCATCCGCTTGATGATGCGGCCTATATCTCGCAGGCGCGCCAAACACTCGATGAGGCAGGCGTTCTATGCCTTGATGGTTTTTTGACAGAACCGGCCTTATCCGCGCTGATTGAAGAGGCCAGCATTGGCGCACCACAGGCCTTTTTTGCCAATAGCACCCATAATGTGTATCTAACACCGCCAGATAAAAGCCTGCCAGACGACCATATATTTAACAGGCAAGTCACCTCTTCAAAGGGCTGTATCACCACCGATCAAATACCAGCAGAATCAGCGCTTCATACCCTTTATCATGACAAGGCGTTTCAAGATTTCATCTGCGGCGTTGTGGGCCAAGAGGCGGTCTATCCCTATGCTGACCCGCTCTCTTCTATCAATGTGCATTACGCGCATGAGGGCCAAGAGCTTGGTTGGCATTTCGATAATTCATCTTTTGCCATCACGCTATTACTGCAAGCCCCGTTAGATGGCGGGGCGTTTGAATATGTCAAAGATGTCCGTGATGCCGATAGGGGCGAGATGAATTTTGA
>DBMZ01000063.1:0-20355 GCA_002299005.1 Alphaproteobacteria bacterium UBA685
GTGGCCATAAATGCGAAATGTTACAATTGACCCACTCATCTCATTGGCATTCTTGATTTTGTGGCTCATCTTGCATGGCCTGCAATAAGCTCATCGCTTCGTGCAATTCAGATTTCATCGCGCGTAAATCCTCAACAGCGATCCCAGATGCCCCATATGCTATCTCATTTAATTGTGCATTTTGCGCCTCATTATCAGCCGCAAGACGCGCATCAACTGCCGCTGTTAAATCTGACACAGCGCCATCAAGCGCCGCAATCGCCTTATCTAGTCGAGACATGATAGAAGACCATCCTTTTTACGAGAAATTACACATCATAAATTTAGTCAAATGACTCATTTTGTAGCTACCAAAACGCGCATGCCACAACACTCATCCCACAATCCTCACGGGTTACCTTGCCACGTAACAACCATAACGGTGACAAAATACAGGCCCACGAGACTTGCGCACGTTCAGTGATGATAAGCGCATTCATGATAAAATTCAACCATCCCCACATATTCACGCGCATCCTTTTGCGGGCAACTGAAATTCTCTTAACAAGCTGGCACAAAAGCCGTTAATTCGTCATGTTTTTTGACAAACTACGCGATTGACGCGCCCCCCTTTTTGGGCGCATTATGCCGCCATAAATTTAACGTTTGATGCAATTTAGGAGCCCTTCGAATGTCTGCAACTAAGCAAGAAATGGCCAATGCTATCCGCGCACTCTCAATGGACGCGGTTGAAGCTGCCAAATCAGGCCACCCTGGCATGCCAATGGGGATGGCCGATGCGGCTGTCGCTCTCTTTGGTGAGCATATGACATTCGATGCCAGCCAGCCACATTGGCCAAACAGAGACCGCTTTATTCTCTCAGCTGGTCACGGCTCTATGTTGATGTATGCCTATCTGTATCTGACAGGCTATCAGGATATGACATTGGATGAGGTGAAGAACTTCCGCCAATGGGGCGCCAAGACAGCTGGCCACCCTGAATTTGGTCACGCAACAGGCATCGAGACAACCACAGGCCCGCTTGGCCAAGGCATCTCAAACGCGGTTGGCATGGCGATGGCAGAACGTCACAAGGCCGCCATCTTCGGTGCTGACCTTGTTGACCATTACACCTATGTGATCGCAGGTGACGGGTGCCTTATGGAAGGCGTCAGCCACGAAGCCGCCTCGCTCGCAGGTCACTTGAAGCTTGGCCG
Organism: Alphaproteobacteria bacterium UBA685; assembly: GCA_002299005.1. Classification (GTDB taxonomy): domain Bacteria; phylum Pseudomonadota; class Alphaproteobacteria; order Puniceispirillales; family Puniceispirillaceae; genus UBA685. The sequence continues at coordinate 1,198 of DBMZ01000063.1, forward strand.
CATCATCGCGCTTTTTGATGATAATGGCATTTCAATTGATGGCCCAACAGACCTGACCGTCTCAGAAGACACAACCGCGCGTTACGAGGCCTATGGCTGGCAGGTGCTATCATGTGATGGCCATGATGCAGACGCTGTTTCAGCCGCAATCGCTGAAGCGAAAAAAGATGACCGCCCATCGCTTATCAGATGCAAAACAACCATCGGCTATGGCGCGCCGACGAAAAAAGGCACCTCTGGCATTCACGGCGCCCCGCTTGGCACAGATGAAATTGCTGGCACAAGAGACGCGCTAGATTGGCCGCATGCCCCGTTCGAGATCCCAGCACATATCCTTGATGCTTGGCGCGCCGCTGGTGCAAGAGGCAATGCTGAGGCCGCTGCATGGCAGGCACGCCTTGATGCCTCTGCCCATAAGGCCGCCTTTGAAGCCCTCGAATCAGGCAATTTCGATGCTGAAGTTGATGCCGCGATTGCCGCCTATAAAGAAAAGCTTGCCGCAGACCCGCAAAAAGTCGCGACCAGAGTGGCGAGCCAAAAAGCGATTGAAGCGCTTCTGCCAGCTGTCCCTGCGATGTTTGGTGGCTCTGCCGATCTGACAGGTTCAAACAACACACGTGTCGGCGAGCATGCTATCTTCAACGCCGATAATCATAAGGGCACTTATGTGCATTATGGCGTGCGTGAACATGGTATGGCGGCCGCGATGAACGGCATCGCCTTGCATGGCGGTCTTGTCCCATTTGGCGGCACATTCTTGGTCTTCACCGATTATTGCCGCCCGTCAATCCGCCTATCAGCCTTGATGGAACAGCGTGTTATCTATGTGATGACGCATGATTCTATCGGTCTTGGCGAAGATGGCCCAACGCACCAGCCCGTTGAACATGTCGCCAGCTTGCGCGCGATGCCAAATGTCAATGTCTTCCGCCCTGCTGATATTGTTGAGACAGCCGAAGCGTGGCAAATCGCGATGAAATCACATGGCACGCCGTCAATCTTGGCCCTTAGCCGCCAAAGCCTGCCGCAATTGCGCTTGGGCGATGATGTGGCGATGAATAAATCTGCCAAAGGGGGCTATGAGCTCATCGCCGCCAGCGCAGATGCCAAGGTGACCTTGCTTGCCACAGGCTCTGAGGTTGCGATTGCCAATGAGGCGCGCGAAGCCCTAGAGGCAGATGGCATTCCCACAAAGCTTGTCTCTGTGCCATGTCTGGATATTTTGATGGCGCAAGATGAGGCCTATATCGACGCACTTCTTGGCGAGGGCACTGTGCAGATCGCTGTTGAAGCTGGCATCGCACAAGGCTGGTCAGATCTGATCGGTCGCAAAGGCACCTTTATCGGCATGAAAGGCTTTGGCGCCTCGGCACCTGCTGGCACGCTTTATGAGAAATTTGGCATCACAGCAGAGGCAATTGTCGCCGCCGCGAAAGCAAAATTAAGCTAAGAGTACCCCTAGCAAAACCAATCGGAATCACGACCCCCTTTTATCCAATCAGTTTGGAGAATCGATGTGACTATAAAATTGGCAATTAACGGCTTTGGCCGCATTGGTCGCTTGACCTTGCGTGCCCTTGCCCAATCAGGGCGCAATGATATTGAGGTTGCCCTTATCAACACACCAGGCGATGTGGCGACCTCTGCGCATTTGTTTGAATTTGATTCAACCCATGGCCGCTTCAAGGGCGTTGTTACCTATGGTGATAATGGGGATGATGATAAAGCGGCATGGATGGATATTGGTGCGGGCCCTATCCGCATGACCAATTTCAGACAACCCGAAGATTTACCGCACAAAGAGCTTGGCATTGATGTGGTGCTTGAATGCACAGGTATCTTTAATGCCAAGAATGATGCGATGCGTCATATCACGGCAGGCGCACAAAAAGTGCTTATCTCTGCCCCTGCCGATGATAGTGATTTAACGCTTGTCTATGGCGTCAATTCACACCAGCTATCAGACGCGCATCAAATTGTCTCTAACGCCTCATGCACGACCAATTGCTTGGCCCCGATTGCCAAGGTTCTGAGTGATAATTTCGGCATTGAAAATGGCTATATGACAACCATCCACGCCTATACGAATGACCAGAATATTCTGGATAATCGTCATAAGGATTTGCGCCGCGCACGTTCTGCCGCCCAATCTATGGTGCCAACCTCAACAGGGGCGGCCAAAGCGGTGGGGCTTGTCTTGCCCGAACTAGCTGGCAAGCTTGACGGTTCCGCCATTCGTGTACCAACCGCCAATGTCTCAGCGGTGGATTTCAAATTCCTCACAAGCCGCGATGTCACCAAAGACGAGATTAATCAGGCCTTGATAGAGGCATCAAACGGGCCAATGGCTGGCGTTCTTGGCATTAATGAGCGCCCGCTTGTCTCGATTGATTTCAACACTGACCCGCATTCTTCTATTGCTGATATCACCCAAACACAGGTGCTTGGCACACGCTTTGTGCGCATCCTTGCTTGGTATGATAATGAGTGGGGATTCTCAAACCGCATGTTGGATACAGCGGTTGCGATGATAAAGGCCTAGGGGATAAAGGCCTAGGGGATGAATGCCAAAGGGATAAAGGCCTAAGGGATAAAGATCTGGGGCCACATGAACCCCTTTCACCTTTTATGTACGCCCTACTTTTGCGAATATAACTTGTGATTTTGGTAAATATTTGCCAAAACCACACTCACTAAAGCTATACCAAAGCGATAAATAGGGGCTTCATCATGAAATTAAACGGCAATCAAATTCGTCCGGGCAATGTTATTGAACATAAATCACGCCTATGGGTCGCTGTGAAAACAAGCCATGTGAAACCTGGTAAGGGCGGCGCATTTGCACAGATTGAACTCAAAGATATCAAGGATGGCACAAAGCTGAATGAGCGCTTTAGAGCCACTGAATCTGTTGAGCGCGTTATTTTGGATGAAGCAGAATGCACCTATCTTTATGCCGAAGATAACAAGCATATCTTCATGCATTCAGAGACATTTGAGCAATTTGAAATCGCCGCTGATATGATTGGTGAGCAAGCCGCTTTCTTGCAAGATAGCATGGCCGTCACATTGCAAAGCCATGAAGGTGACCCCATCTCGGTCACATTGCCAGATCAAGTTGTCTTGGAAGTTGTCGAAGCTGATGCGGTTGTCAAAGGCCAAACAGCCTCTTCATCATACAAGCCGGCTGTGGTTGATAATGGCATGCGCGTTATGGTGCCGCCACATATTGGCACAGGCACAAAAATCATCGTCAAAACAGAAGACGCAACATACGTTGAAAGATTCAAAGGATAAGATATTATGGCTGGTCGTTCTGCCCTCATCAATGTGATGTTCAAAGCAGCAGATGCTGCCAGCCGACGCATGATGCGCGATTTCGGTGAAGTGGAAAATCTGCAAGTCACGCGTAAAGGCGCGGCTGATTTCGTCACAAGAGCTGATACAAATGCCGAAGACATTATCCGAGAAGAGCTGGCCAAAGCGCGCTCTGAATGGGGCTTCATCATGGAAGAGGGCGGCAAAATCGAAGGCGCAGAAGGCGCGCCGACATGGATTATCGACCCGATTGATGGCACCACAAACTTCACCCACGGTATTCCGCATTTCGCGATTTCTATCGCGGTCATGGACGCTGGCAAAATCACAGCTGGCCTCATCCTAGACCCGGCGCGCAATGAATGCTTTTTTGCAGAAACAGGCAAAGGCGCCTTTATGAATGAACGCCGTATCCGCGTCTCAGGCCGCCGCCAATTCAGCGACGCTGTCTTTGCCACAGGCATCCCGTTCTTGGGCAGAGGCACTGCCGATAGTGATGCGCTCTTCATCTCTGAGCTTGATACTGTGATGAAAAAATCAGCTGGCGTGCGCCGTTTTGGGGCAGCCTCACTTGATTTAGCATGGGTTGCGGCAGGCCGTTATGACGGCTTTTGGGAACGTGGCCTCAGCCTTTGGGATATTGCCGCAGGTTATATCATCGTCAAAGAAGCTGGCGGTTTTGTCTCTGATTTCCAATCACGTGATAAGGCGCTTGAGACAGGTGATATTGTCGCCGCAAACTCTGCGCTTCATACCCCGCTTCTAAAGCTTTTGCGCGAAGCCAAAGATAAAGCCTAAAAACAAGATAAGCAGATAGCACCAAAGACATCGCACTTTGGTGTCGCTTACCCTCGCGCGGCCTCATTTAAGACTTTCCAGCTGACCACATTCCTGCCATTGTTTTTGAGTAGACAAAAATAATGGCACGCATGAGGCATCATGTTTGCCCTAAAAGTTATTGGGCCATGTGAGGGAGTTACCATGACAGATCCGCGTCGATATTTAATCCGCATGATGTTGTTCTTGGGCATTGTTGCGGTTGTTATTGGCCTTTTGTTAAAACCACTCACCGCCGCCTTTATGGGCAATGCCGCGCTTAACTCTCTGATTGTCGCGGTGGCTGTGATTGGCATTATCTATGTCATCTTACAGGTATTGCGCCTTGTACCAGAAGTAAGATGGCTCTCTGATATCCAGCGCACACGCACCCTTAACCCCTCTGCCCCAAAGCCCGTATTATTGGCGACCGTGAACGTCATGCTAGCAGATGCCAGAAGCGATTCACGCCTCTCAGCGCTCTCCTTGCGCTCTGTCCTAGATGGTGTCGCAGGCAGGCTTGATGAAGGGCGCGAGATTTCACGCTATATCATCGGCCTTTTAGTCTTCCTTGGCCTTCTTGGCACATTTTGGGGCTTGCTCCAGACGATTGGTTCAGTCTCTCAGGTTGTCGGCGGCCTTGATTTGGTCAATTCTGACTTTGAAGCTTTGATGGCACAATTACGCTCTGGCCTTGATGCCCCGCTATCAGGCATGGCGACGGCCTTTTCGTCTTCTTTATTTGGCCTTGCGGGCTCTCTTGTCCTTGGCTTTTTGGACTTACAATTGGGCCAAGCCATTGGGCGCTTTTTCAATGAGGTTGAAGATTGGCTATCTGCCTTTGCGAAATATAATGACCCGGCAGGACAGCAAGGCGGCGATGCCTCAGCACTGGCACAGCCGATGAGTGAAGAGGCCGCACGCGCGCTTATCAGCGTTGCCGCCGCCATTGATTCATCCGAAGAAAACCGTGCCCAAATGCTGGCGCAAATCACCGCTATGAATCAAAATATGCACCAGCTAGCTGAATTGCTTGAAGATGATCGCAGATTGCGTGACCAGCTAGCCTCTCTGCATGCCAGCTTGGATAATGTGGCAAATGAGATGGCGATGAGCCGCTCTGCCCATCATAATGAATTGCGCGCTGAGATAAGAGCTATCTCGGCAAGATTATCTGACAACCAAAAGGCAACCACCTCTGGCCTTCGTGCCAAGAAAGACTAGGGTGGTCTGATGTCTGTCTCCCGCCTTGGTAATCGTCGCCCGTCTGACTATACCTGGCCTGGCTTTGTCGATGCGCTTGCCAGCCTGTTGATGGTGTTTGTGTTTGTCCTGATGGTCTTTGTACTTATTCAGGCCAATCTTGCCTATCGTCTATCTGGCAAAGATGCCTCTCTTTCGGCCCTGCGCTCAGAGCTTAGCACCATATCAGGTTTGCTGGGCAAAGAACGCGACAGAACCGCCGATTTAACCACCCAGCTATCGGCCAGTAATGTGGCATTGGCAAAGGCCCAAGATGACATCCTAGAATTATCATCTGCCTTGGCCAAAAGTGACGCGACCGCCGCCAATCAGCTAGCTCAATTGCAAGCCCTGAATGCCCAGCTAACCGCACAAGCCGCGCGCAATCAGGCCCTGACAAGCTCGCTCGAAGAGGCACAAGCAAGCCTCGCCGCTAGCACGGCCGCCTATGATGTATTATCCGCACAAGCGGCAAGCCTAGAGGCTGATAAAAAATCCCTTGGCGATGATCTTGCCAGCAACCAGCAAGCACTTGCCGCACAAACAGCGTTGAGCGAGGAATCTAAATTAGAGATTGAACGGCTCATCGCTGCCACCCTATCCTTGCGCAATGAGCTTGATAGGCTGCGCGGTCTATTGGCCGAAAAAGAGGCGCAGGCTCTCACCGACAAGGTGACGATTGCCTCGCTTGGCAAGTCGCTTAATGAAGCCTTGGCAAGCCGTGTCCAAGAATTGCAGAAATTCAAATCAGACTTCTTTGGCCGCTTGCGTGATATTCTTGGCAATCGAGGCGATGTCACAATTGTTGGCGACCGTTTCATCTTCCAATCAGAGGTCTTATTCGAGCAAGGCAAAGCAAGCCTTGGCGCAGAAGGCACCTCACAGCTATCACAAATCAGCGAAGCGTTACTTGAAATCTCTGAGACAATTCCCTCTGATATACCGTGGGTCTTGCAAGTGGATGGCCATACAGATGATGTGCCTGTCGCGGGTGTTTACCGTGATAATTGGCAATTATCGACCGAACGCGCTTTATCAGTTGTCCGCTATTTCATCAATCAAGGTGTGCCTGCCTCACGGCTTGCCGCCACTGGCTATGGTGAGTTCCAGCCTATCGCCGCCGGCACCTCAATTGACGCGCGTAGCAGAAACCGCCGTATTGAATTAAAGTTCACACAGCGCTTAACCAAAAATTAAAACCGTCCGGATAATCCTTTTAAGATGCGTTAATGGTCAGCATCTTGAGAGGGCAAGATATAATGGTCAGGCAAATCATCTGCCTTTGGGGATTGACGGCTCACTGCCTTGCGCCCGCCTTTGATGTTCATGCCGCAGAAGCGCTTCGGACAAGTTCCATTGAGACAATCTGGCAAGAGGATACGATTAGCCGCGCACAAGAAAAAGATTTACCAGTCGCACGCATCCCAAAAACCCCGCAAGATACCGCCAATTACAACATGTTTTTTACGCAAATAACCATAGAAGAGGCACCTGTCATAGAGGCGCCATCAGTGCTTGCGCCTGAACCGAACAGGCTTGCGACACGCTTTGCCGCCGATTTTGCGAAGGCTGATCAATTTCACTTGGCGCCACTTTCAGCCATGAGCACAGACGGCCTCGCCTTTTTCACAGCCAGCCGTGCCTCCCTAGGGCCACTTCTTAGCCTGCCCACGAAGGGCGAAGAGGTCGGCAATCATCACCTAATCCAGAATTTTGCTGAGACAGACTATTTGATTTGGCCAGATATCAGCGCCTCGGCCCTACCGCCTATCATCCTACAAAATCCGCTGACCGCCCAAATTACCTATCACGGCCAGCCAGAAATATCTGTGCCTTTTGCGGGCCATATCACCCTGTCTTTTATTGACTATGAAGCGACTATCACGCTCGAAAGCCAGACTGATAGGCTCGGCCTCTCATTCTCTCTAGCGGATTGGCAAGATAGCGCCCTCATCCAGAGCCAAGGCACGCTCATTCATCGCGGCCAAAACTATCAGGCAGATGTCACATTGGGCCATACCAACTTGCCAGACCCAGCCCTATTCGGCTTTTTCGCTACTGAGGGTTTAGCCGAAGATATGCCCGCCAGCGGCCAGTTTCAGAATTTTGAGTTAGATAATCGCTAGCCAAATTGATGCAAGGCTAACTCGCGATAAAGAGGTGAGTTTGTCAGCAAATCATCATGCGTGCCTTGCCCCACCAGCTGGCCATTATCCATCAGCAAAATGCGGTCAGCATCAATAATGGTCGATAGACGATGGGCAATCACAAGGCTGGTGCGCCCTTGCATTAAATTCGTCAACGCCCTTTGCACCGCCGCCTCAGAGACAGAATCAAGGGCTGAGGTCGCTTCATCAAGAAGTAACAAATGCGGGTTGCGCAAAATCACACGCGCAATCGCGATACGCTGTTTTTGCCCGCCAGATAGCCTTATCCCCTTCTCGCCAACAAAGCTATCAAAGCCCTCTGGCAAGCCTTCAATAAAGGGCAATATCTCGGCCTTTTGGGCGGCAAGACGGACATCTTCTAGACGCGCCTCTGGCATGCCAAAGGCGATATTTTCAAACAAACTCGCAGAGAACAGCGCAGGCTCTTGCGGCACAAGGCCAATCGCTGAACGAAGGCTATGCAATGATAGCGCTTGGCTTGGCACATGATTAAAGCGTATCTCACCAGAATCAGGCTCATAAAATCGCAACAACAGATGAAAGAGCGTTGATTTACCTGCCCCGCTCGGCCCGACCAATGCGACACGCTCGCCTGCCGTAATATGCAGATTTATATCATGCAAAGCAGGCACATCTGCGCGCGCCGGATAAGAGAAATTCAGATTTGTCAGCGACACATTAATCGCCTCAGGGTTTGGCAAGGGGGCCGGATTTTCAGCCTCAATCAATTCGCTTTGTGTTTGCAACAGGCTAGACACACGGTCAGCCGCCCCTGCCGCGCGTTGCAGACCGCCTGCCAATTCTGACAAGCCACCTGTCGCGCTTGCGATAAGGAATGAATAGAAGATAAAGGCTGATAAATCGCCCGCTGTGATGGTGCCTGCCATCAAATCTTGCCCGCCTATCCACAGGATGATGGCGATGCCGCAAAAGACCAAAAAGATGATGATGCCTGATAGGATGCCGCGCAAATGAACCGAGCGCAAAGACGCCTTTAGCGCCTCATCAACGCGCCCTGCAAAATGCCGCTTTTGCGTTGTCTCTTGGCCAAAGGCGTGGATAAGCCGCATTGATGAGAGCGATTCCTCCGCACTAACAGACAGATCGCCGACCTTCTCTTGGGCAAGGCGTGATGCTTCGCGCAGACGGCGTGCCATATAGATAACAGGCACCACCACCAACGGCACCACCACGGCGACCACCATCGACATTTTCGGGCTTGCAAGAATCAGCAAAACCAGCCCCCCAACCAGCACCATCACATTACGAATGGCCCCTGATAGGCTTGAGGTCAGCACCTCACGCATGATGGTCGTATCCGTGTTCATACGGCTGAGCAGGTCACCCACACGCGCGGTCTCAAACCAGCCAAGATGCAAATGCACCATATGGGCAAACAAGGTCCGCTTAATATCAGCGACAATCGATTCGCCCACTTGATTCACCAAAACCGCACGCAGATAGCTGCCAATGGCCAAAAGAGCGGCTATCATGATTGTGACAACCACCGCCCTATCAAGAATCGCAGGATCCCCTGCCCCAAGACCCTTATCAACCAAATAGCCAAGCCCCTGCCCCATAGAGAGCATCGCGCCTGATACCATCAATAAAGCCACGCACGCGCCAATGATTTTGCGCCGATAGACCATCGCAAAAGGGATAAAGAATCGAATAGATGATAGCGATGCCGCAGATGGCTCTAATCTCTTGATATCTGTCTGTTTTTGTGTGGATTGGCTATCGACAAAACTCATAGAGCCGCACTCCGTAAATGGGCAAATCTGCGTTATGATTGTTATAATATGCCATAGGTAAGCAATCAATATGGTGACACTGTGGCATATTAACCCCGATAGACGTCGCGCGCACAGGCTATTGGCCGCATAATCGCTTTTTTTGAAAAATACGCTTGGCGCCCGCTTATCCCTTGCAAAAGACAAGGAACGGGGCTATATATCCTCTCACTTATGAATTCGATGCGTAGTGGTAAGGGCATCATCGCCCCAATAGCACTGCCTGACAGGAGACAGATGATGAAAAAAGATATTCATCCAGAATACCATGAAATCACTTTGGTGATGACAGATGGCACAAAGCGTACAACAAGATCAACTTGGGGCAAGCCTGGCGACGAAATGAAGCTAAGCATTGATAGCTTGAACCATCCTGCATGGACTGGTCAGCACCGTGTGCTTGACTCAGAAGGTCAGGTTGCACGCTTCAACAAGCGCTTTGGTGGTCTTGGCATTAAATAAGCCAATTGATACTGTCGTAAAAATTAAAAAGCCTCACAGTTTTTGTGAGGCTTTTTTTATGTCCGCAATATCACAGCTATAAAGGCGCGCTTAGGCGCCTTTTGCTTTAGCACGAAGGGCCGCTTGTGCCGCGGCAAGACGCGCGATTGGCACACGGAACGGTGAGCAGGAAATATAATCCAAACCAACCTCTTCAAAGAAGTGGATAGATTTTGGATCGCCGCCATGCTCGCCGCAAATACCAAGCTTGATATCAGCATTTGTCTCGCGCCCTTTGGTGATGCCTGTTCTGACAAGCTGGCCAACACCGCGCTGGTCAATAGACACAAACGGGTCGATATCATAAATGCCCTGCGCCTCATAATCATGCAAGAAGGCGGCGGCATCATCACGGCTGATACCCAAGGTTGTTTGCGTCAAATCGTTCGTGCCAAACGAGAAAAATTCAGCCTGCTCAGCCAACTCATCTGCCAGCAAGGCCGCACGTGGCAATTCAACCATCGTGCCAACAAGATATTCAACCCGCCCGCCAGCTTCGGCAAAGACGGCCTCGGCTGTTTCATCAATTATCTTGCGGCAAATCTCAATCTCACGCGCCGAGCCTGCCAAAGGCACCATAATCTCAGGAATAGGCGCAGAGGCTGTTTTTGCCACCTGCAAGGCCGCTTGGAAAATAGCCCGCGCCTGCATCGCACAAATCTCAGGATAGGTAATCGCCAAACGACAACCGCGATGGCCCAGCATCGGGTTTGATTCATTCAACCGCATCGCGCGTTGGCGGGCCGTATCTTCACCAATGCCAGCGGCTTTTGCCACATCTGCTAGCTCTTCATCTGAATGGGGCAGGAACTCATGCAACGGCGGGTCTAACAGGCGAATCGTCACTGGCAGGCCTGCCATGATAGTGAATAATTTTTCAAAATCATCCTGTTGCATTGGCAGTAATTTGGCCAAAGCAACCTCGCGCCCTTTGGTATCGCTTGCCATAATCATCTCACGCATCGCGATGATACGGTCAGCATCAAAGAACATATGCTCTGTGCGGCATAGCCCAATACCCTCTGCCCCAAAATGATGGGCCTTTCGGCTATCAAGCTCTGTTTCTGCATTGGCACGCACCTTCATGCGGCGCGCGCTATCTGCCCAGCCCATGATGGTTTCAAAATCACCTGATAATTGCGGCTCAATCGTCGCCACAGTGCCGTCATAAACCTCACCAGCAGACCCATCAATGGTGATGATATCACCCTCAGATAGGCTTTTGCCTGCCATATGCACTTGGCCTGTTTTCATATCGATACGGATATCACCTGCGCCTGAGACACAAGCGCGCCCCATACCGCGCGCCACCACAGCCGCATGGCTTGTCATACCGCCTCTTGCGGTTAAGATCCCTCTTGCGGCATGCATGCCATGAATATCTTCAGGGCTTGTCTCAATGCGTACCAAAATCACATCAGCGCCTGTTGCGGCAAGCTGTTCTGCTTTATCGGCTGATAGGCAAATCTGGCCACAAGCCGCCCCTGGTGATGCTGGCAGACCGCGCGCCAATAGATGACGCTCTGCTTTTGGATCAAGGGTCGGGTGCAAGAGCTGGTCAAGTGATTCAGGCTCAATGCGCAACAAGGCTTCCTCTTGGCTGATAAGACCCTCTTGTGCCATATCAACCGCGATTTTCATCGCCGCTTCTGCGGTGCGCTTACCCGCTCTTGTTTGCAACATATAAAGCTTATGCTGTTGGATGGTAAATTCCAAATCCTGCATATCAGCATAGTGATTCTCAAGCGTCACACGCACCTTATCAAGCTGGGCAAAGACCTCTGGCATCACCTCTTCAAGAGATGGCTCGCTATCACCCGCGCCTTCTCTGGCAATCTTTGTTAAGTGAAGCGGCGTTCTGATACCAGCGACCACATCTTCACCTTGCGCATTGACCAAAAACTCGCCGTAAAAACGATTGGCGCCTGTTGACGGGTCACGCGTAAAGGCCACACCTGTGGCGCAATCATCGCCCATATTGCCAAACACCATCGCCTGCACATTCACAGCCGTGCCCCATGCGGCAGGGATATTATTTAGCTTGCGATAGGTATTCGCACGCGCATTCATCCAGCTGGCAAAGACCGCACCAATCGCGCCCCATAACTGTTCTTGCGGGTCTTGCGGGAACGGCTCATCAAGCTCATCTTGGACGATTTTCTTATAATCTTTGACAAGCTCTTTTAGGTGGGCGGCGCTGAGTTCTGTATCATCAAACAGCCCATGCGTCATTTTCTTATCTTCGAGGCAATCTTCAAACAGCCCATGATCGACGCCCAAAACAACATCGCCATACATCTGGATAAAGCGGCGATAGCTATCATAGGCAAAGCGCTCATCACCTGATTTGCGCGCAAGCCCCTCACAGGTCTCATCATTCAGCCCCAGATTTAGCACCGTATCCATCATCCCCGGCATAGAGGCTCTGGCACCTGAGCGCACAGACAGCAAAAGCGGGTTAGATGGGTCAGCAAAAGTCAGGCCTGTTTCAGCCTCAAGCACGCCAAGCGCGTCTTTTATTTGCTGGGCCAATTCATCGGGGTAATTTTTGCCATTATCATAATAATGGTTACAAAGCGCGGTTGTGATGGTAAATCCGGGCGGCACTGGCAGGCCAATACTTGCCATCTCTGCCAAATTGGCTCCCTTGCCACCAAGAAGGTTGCGCATTGACGCATCCCCCTCACAGGCGCTGGCGCCAAATGAGTAAACCCATTTATTATCTCTCACATTGTCCATTGTCATCGGTGCTAATCCTTTTTATGACGAATAACGAATTGTGACCCCATTTATAAAATCATCAGCGCTCTATTTTACTAAAATCAGCCATTTGCCCCATCTGGCTTGTGATTAAGTGCAATAATGCAAGACGATTATTCCTGATATCTTCATCCTCATGATTGACGATGATAGCTTCAAAGAATGCGTTGATTGGTGATGCAAGATTGCCCAAAGCGGCAATCATATTCTGCAAATCTTCTTCCGTTTTCAGCGCGATATTTGGCAAGGCTGTGACAGCTTCAAACAGCGCGCGTTCCTCTGCCTCGATAAAACCTGCCTCATCAACCTTTGTTGGCAGGGCGCCTTTTGCTTTTTTGGCTTCGGCGGCAAGAATATTATTTGCACGCTTAAAGCCTGCCATCAGCTGGCCGCCTGCCTCATCACCCAAAGCTGTATCAAGCTTGCGGGCCTTCATCATCACAAGGCGCGGATTATCAATATCTGCCCCGCTCATCGTTGCGGCCACCACATCATGCGCCGCGCCGCCATCACGAAGCATCACCGTCAAACGATCACGCACAAAATCAGCTAGATCGCCATCAACGGCCGCAAACCCATAGCCCTTTGCCGCAGAGGCAAATAAAGACGCAAGCGGCAAAGAGATATCAGCCTCATCAGCCATCCGCAAAATAGACAAGGTCGCACGGCGCAAAGCAAAGGGGTCTTTTGAGCCTGTTGGCTTCGCACCAATGCCAAAGAACCCGACCAGCGTATCAATCTTATCAGCCAGCGATACCGCTAGACCCTCACTGGATGACGGCACATTATCAGATGGGCCAGCTGGCTTATAATGATCTGCAATCGCGCTTGTGACCGCGTCACTTGCCCCATGATGCGCCGCGTAATAGCCACCCATCAGACCCTGCAATTCAGGGAATTCACCCACCATATCAGTGACAAGATCTGCCTTCGCAAGCATCGCCGCCTCAGCCGCGATTGCCGCATCAGCGCCGTCAATATAGCTAGCAATCTCACCTGCGAGCGCGGTCATGCGTTTGACCTTATCGCCGACAGAGCCAAGCCCTTCATAGAAGGTGATATTATCCAATGACGGCACATAATCCGCAAGCGGCTGTGCCTTATCTTGGGCATAGAAGAACGCCGCATCAGCCAGACGCGCACGCAACACACGCTCATTCCCTTTTTGGATAAGGGCATCTGTTTCAGGCGTCGATTTGCGATTGGCGATCGTGATGAAATAAGGCGCGATTTGCCCCTTATGTGCGCCTTTGGTAAAGCGTGTCGCAAAATATTTCTGGTGAATACGCATAGAGGTAATCAGCACCTCTTCCGGCAGGGCCATGAAATCATCTGCGATAGCACCGATAATCACATTCGGCCATTCCACAAGACCTGTGACCTCTGCTAACAAGCCTGCATCAGCGATCGCTTCAATCCCGAGCGAGGCTGTCTTAGCGGCAATTTGCGTCTCAATCATCTCAGCCTTTTTGGCCGCATCAACTATCACAAATTGCGCTTCAAGCTTTGCCGCCCAATCAGCCGCGCTTGTAAAAGTGATTACCTCTGGCGCATGGAAGGGATGACCGCTTGCAATGGCAGAGAAATCAATCTTCATATCACCGCCAAGTGCGAACGAGCCTTCAACGACGCGCCCATCAAAAAGCAAGCCAATATGATGCATTGGGCGCACCCATGTTTTGCGCGATGTGCCCCATCTCTGGCTTTTTGGCCATGGGAAGTTGGCAAGAATATTAGTCACCATCTCTGGCAATAGCGCTTCGGCTGGCTGGCCTTTTTCTGATTTGCGCGCGAATAAGAATGTGCCTTTTGGCGTCTCTTCTTCAACCAGCTCATCGCGGCTCATACCAACCGATTGACAGAACCCTTCAATCGCTTTTTCAGGCGCGTCAACACGAGGCCCTCTTTTTTCGATATCTCTGTCAGGTTGCTGTGCCAGCACCTCATCAAGCGCGACCGCAATATGGCGTGGCCCATAATAGGCGGCACTACTTTTTGGACTAAGACCGGCCTCTTCAAGCGCGGCAACAAGCGCGCGCTCAAGGTCACGGCCCGCATTTTTTTGCATACGTGCCGGGATTTCTTCACAGGCGATTGTCAAAAATAAAGGTGCCATTATGCCCGCTCCTCTGCTGCATGCTTATCCCCATTTGCCACCCATGCCTCACAGCACCCTTTGGCAAGCGCACGCACACGCCCAATATAGCTTTGACGTTCTGTCACCGAGATAACACCACGCGCATCAAGCAGGTTAAATAGATGGCTCGCCTTCATACATTGATCATAAGCAGGCAAGGCCAAGGGCGTCTCTAATGCCAGCAATTTGCCGCATTCAGCCTCAGCATCTTTGAAATGTTGGAACAGCGCATCTGTATCAGCATGTTCAAAATTCCATGTCGAAAACTCAACCTCAGCGCGGTTGAAAATATCGCCATAGACTTTGCCGCCCTTGTCCTTTGGCACGCCATCCCAGTCAAGGTGATAGACATTATCCACGCCTTGAATAAACATCGCCAAACGCTCAAGCCCATAGGTCAGCTCCAGCGGCACAGGGTTACATTCAATACCGCCGACTTGCTGGAAGTAAGTAAATTGCGAGATTTCCATCCCATCACACCAAACTTCCCAGCCAAGACCCCATGCGCCCAATGTGGGTGATTCCCAATCATCTTCGACAAACCGGATATCATGCGCATGCACATCAAGCCCGATCGCCTCTAATGAGCCAAGATACAATGCTTGGGCATCTGGTGGTGAGGGCTTCATGATTGTCTGGAATTGATAATAATGCTGCAGGCGATTTGGGTTTTCCCCATAACGGCCATCTGTTGGACGACGCGACGGCTGGACATAGGCCGCATTCCAATGAAAATCGGGCCCGAGCGCGCGCAAAGTCGTCGCAGGGTGGAAGGTGCCAGCGCCCACTTCCATATCATAGGGTTGCAAAATAACGCATCCCTTATCGGCCCAATAAAGCTGTAAATTCAAAATAATCGATTGGAAATCTGTACGAATAGCCATGGAGTAAGTCCACCAATAACGGGCAGGATAAAGATGCCGAAATTCTAGCCGATTATGGCCGCTAAGATCAACGGGAAAGCAAACGGAGGGTGACGCTTATTTTGCGTCCTCATCACAGTGATGCGCGCTTTGGTTGGCCGCTTGGTACCATTTGCCGCAATCAGGGCATTCGACCATATCAACAGACGCCGTGCCTTGTTCATCAGACCCGCGCCCAGAACTTTGCGATTCTCTGATTTTCTTTTGTGTTTCAAGGAACTTAAAAACCTGCCAGACAACAAATAAGATGACGGCAAGCCCTAAAATTTTACCAATTGATAACATCACTTAATCCTAACCTTTTGCGTGCTACCACTAACAGATAACGGGCACGCTTACTCCCACAATTTCTTACCTAATACTCTACGATTAGAGCCCCAGCCTAGACCACCAAAAACGATCTTCTGCGCTATCGATAATTTGACCAGCGATTTGACCTGCTACTTGCCCCATCATGGCATCATTTTGTGCGCCCGACAAAGCCTGAAATAGCGAAAAACCAGATTTCGCTGAGATAGTGACAAGCCGAAAATCCTTGCCAAACTTATCACCTAGCACCTGATGCATATTGCCGAGCTGGTCGATAAGCCCCAACTCTTGCGCGGTGCTGCCTGCCCAAAAGGCGCCGCTAAACAGCATATCGCTATCACCAGTGAGGCGCGCGCCGCGTCTTTGCGTCACATAATCTTTGAAAAAATCATGCAAGGTCAGCTGTAATGATTTCAAATGGTCAATATCGCTTTGCTTTTCAGGCTTGAACGGGTCCAGCATAGATTTCGATGTGCCAGCCGTATAAACACGGCGCTCCACCCCGATTTTCTCAAGCATTTCAGGAAAGCCAAACCCGGCCGATACCACGCCAATAGACCCAATGATAGAGGCAGGGCTAGCATAAATCTCATCTGCCGCACAGGCCAGCCAATAGCCGCCAGACGCCGCCGCATCTTCGCAAAAAGCAAGGACAGGCACATTATGTTTTGTCGCTAATTGGCGCACCCTATCGGCGATTAGCTGTGACTGCACAGGCGAGCCGCCGGGCGAATTAATCACCAACGCCACGGCTGTCAGATTCGATAGACCAAACGCTTTTTTGAGCTGTGGCTCTAAGCCTTCTAGGTTTAATGATTTGCGCATCCCGCCCGTCGCAGGGGCAATCACACCCTTCATGCGCACAAGCGCGACAACTGGCTTGTCCGAACGCCAAAATAAAAGCTTTGATAAGAATCTACCAATCATAAGGGCCCCACCTTATTGTTATGTTATTTTGTTCTATCACAGATAATCAGTTTATTGCGGCCTTTTATCAGGCGCCGCCAAAACCCCTGCCGCCTTGCCTTGGAATATCTCGTCTGCCTCTGCGCCAAGTGCGCCATTTGGATGGTGCAAAACAAGACCGCGCAATAATGAGAAAGGCGCGTTCACATCTTTTTGCGCATGGATAACCACCCGAATAGCCGGGCTTGATTTATAGGGATAGATAGGTTGCAAGGATATGCCGCCCGCCCCTTGGTCACGCAAGGCAAATAGCACATCATCTGTTCTATCAGCGCGGACAATAAAACTCAGCCACCCTTTGGGCTTTAAAACTGACAGGGCGGCTGTCACCCAATCGGCCAAATCCGCCTCATCCCCATGATGGGCAAGCGCGCGTCGCTGGTTACGCGACCTTGTGCCAGACGGGTGGTGAAAGGGCGGATTTGCGACAACACAATCAAAGCTATCGGCAAACAGAGATGCCAGATCTGTCACATCACCTTCATGAGGACGGATGCGATCTGATAATTCATTCAGCCCAATATTATGCCGCAAGCAGGCCGCCATATCAGCGTCTTTTTCAATCGCGGTGATGTGCGCATCAGGGCAAAAATGCGCCAGCGCGACACTCACCGCGCCAGCACCTGCGCCAAATTCAGCGATGCGATTGCCATAATGTGGCCCCACAGACGCCGCCAGCACAATCGCGTCCGTGCCAAAGCGATAGCCTTTTTTCGGCTGATATAGATGATAGGCACGGTTCAAAATCCCATCACATGACAGCGCGATATCTGGCAAGGGGGCAAGCGAGCTATCAAGCGGACTAATCGTCATAATTTTCATCCACATCGTTCAGCAGACGCTTTGCCACCGCCTCATAATCCGCAGGCACCATCAGACGGCGCGGAAACGCCCCTATCCCTGCCTCAAGCGCAGAGATATGTTCATCAAACACCAGAAAAGGGATGTCATCACTCGCCAAAAGGGACTTTAAATAGGTTAATCGCGCTAAATTTGTGGTGCGTACAAGGCAAATCATGCCCCTATTATTGCTTCAACCAGATGATAAATCCACCTTTCTTTATGATGATTTAGGCCCCCCTCCAACGCGCCGTCACCGCACCAGAAAGAAAGGCCACATTATGACAGAGATAAATCTAGGCTTGTCAGCCTCTCATCAACAGCCTATCTAGGGGGTATCTCGACAATGACAGACAGACCATGACAGACACACCACGCCCTTCAATAGACGCATTAACCGCGCTTCTTGCCAATGATATGAAAGCTGTGAACCAAGTGATTTTGGATCGCATGGGCTCGGACGTGCCGATGATCCCGCAATTGGCCAATCATCTTATCGCGGCAGGTGGCAAGCGTATGCGGCCTCTTTTATGTCTTGCCGGTGCGTTTGCGCATCAAGGCAAGCAAGAGACAGCCGATAGCCGTGCCTTATTGCTCAGCGCGGCTGTGGAATTTATCCATAATGCCACGCTTCTTCATGATGATGTGATTGATGAGAGCGACAAGAGGCGCGGGCGCGATACGGCCAATGCGCTGTGGGGCAATGAAGCCTCTGTGCTTGTCGGGGATTTTCTATTTGCCAGAGCGTTCGAATTGATGGTCGAGACAGATGATATCGCCGTTTTAGGCATGTTATCATCAGCCTCAGCACGCATCACCGAAGGCGAGGTCAAGCAGATGACGATGGCTGGCAAGCCTGATAGCCCTTTGCAAGATTATCTTGATGTCATCACAGGCAAGACAGCGATTTTATTCGCCGCCGCTATCTCGTCTGGCGCGCATGTTGTGGGCGCTGATAAGGCACTGGTCGAGGCGCTCCATAATTATGGCCTGTCACTTGGCATGGCGTTCCAGATTGTCGATGACGCGCTTGATTACCGCTCAGATCTGGCGGCGATGGGCAAGAATAATGGCGATGATTTTGTGGATGGCAAAATCACCATGCCTATCATCATTGCATGGCAAGAAGGCGATGAGGCAGAGCGCGCTTTTTGGCAACGCACCATTGGTGAGGGAGAGATCACGGATGGTGATTTCGAAGCCGCCGTCGCCATCTTAGATAAATATCAGGCGATTGAAAAAGCCCTCGCGCAGGCCAAAGATTATGCGGAACAAGCGGTGCAATCTCTTGCGATAATCAAAGATGACGCCTTGCGGTCTGCCCTTACAGACGCCGCCTA
This sequence comes from Alphaproteobacteria bacterium UBA685, assembly GCA_002299005.1. Lineage (GTDB taxonomy): Bacteria > Pseudomonadota > Alphaproteobacteria > Puniceispirillales > Puniceispirillaceae > UBA685. The sequence continues at coordinate 20,311 of DBMZ01000063.1, forward strand.
TTATACCGTCGCGCGCACGCTTTAGGCGTCTTCTATTCATCCTCT
>DBMZ01000063.1:20464-21639 GCA_002299005.1 Alphaproteobacteria bacterium UBA685
TATTCATCCTCTGCTATATCCTTTGGCATATCGCCACCTTTGGCACTATCAACGACCCAAGATGCCAGCCGGTCTTTTATCTTCTGACGCAATTCTGCCTGCCCCTCATCGACGCCCTCTTCGGCGCCCTCATCAGCCACCTTATCCAGCTTGGCCGTCTCACGCGCCAGCCGCTCAAGCGCATAGCGAAGCAAACTATCAGACGGGCTATGGACATATCCGACAATCTCACCTTGATAAAAGCGCGGCACCGCGACCCCTTTGAGCCCCCGCAAAAGCGCCTGATGAAACACCCGCTCACCTGCTTCTAACAGCGCGCCTTGAACGTCTTTGGCAAACCCCTCATCAGCCGCCATTTGTGCCATCATCATCGCACGCGTGGCACCGGCAAAATCGGCGGCAATGGTCAGATTACCTGTGTGAGATAAACAAAATAAAAAAGCACCTCTTTGCAGAGATGCTTTATCACTCATCAGACATCATGATTATTTGGCCAACCCTAACCGCAAAAAACCCTAACCGCAAAAAACAAAACCTCAGCTTTTTGCGATGCGGTGCGGTTGACGTCTCATTGTATAATAGGAAATATCCTATTATGTGCCTTTTGTCAACTCTCTTTTGCGATTTTGTTCATTTAATTGTACCGATAGGGCCTGCAAGGCACGCTGATAAAGGCGATTTAGGTGCGTTCTAGAACGATTAAACCGTATTTGCAGAGATTGCCAAGAGACATTCATCGCGCGTGCCGAAATTAAGATGCGTTGCATATCTGACAGCTCATAAAGCATATCAATAATCAGGTAACAGTCTGTAATATCGAGAGAATTAGGCGCAAATTGCATGGGGCCTCTATGTAATATCGCGCCTCTCTTGGCGTGCCTCATCATCTCTGGCCAAGCTGATTTTGGCCCCATTGGCCGCGCACGCTCGCTTGTCGGCAAGGCTTGTAATGTCATAAAGGCTTTTTCAACACGGCCTTTTAATAATGGATCAGAAATCATAGATGCCCCCTTTTGGGTTTTCCTGTTAAATGAATCATACTTGACTATTATAGGATAAATCCTATAATAGGAACATTAGGCCAAAAGGATAGGTGGCAAACACCTATTATTTTGCCAGTTTAGGAAATAAAAGACCGAAATAAAGCGGACATTAGGCCCTATAATAAATGAGCC
>DBMZ01000063.1:21688-22395 GCA_002299005.1 Alphaproteobacteria bacterium UBA685
GGGATAAGTTAAAGTCTGATTATGACAAATACATCTACCCTATCTCCTGAAAGACAGGCGCTTTTGCAAGCCATCGCGCACGCCAAGGGTGATTGGACACTTGCCAGCCTGTCACGCGCTCTTAATCGCAACGCGGCCTATCTGCACCAATATCTGCATCGCCAATCGCCAAGACGCCTACCAGAGGCAGAGCGCCATAAGATAGCCGCGCTCCTCACCATAGATGAAGCGCGCCTCCAGCCACCAACAGAGCGGTTTGGCACGAGTGAGGATGAGACGATCCGCATCCCTTTTCTTGATATTGAATCAGCCGCCGGTCATGCCAGCCATATTGATGATTTTGCCGAAGCGACGCAAACAAACTGGCAATTCACCAAAGAGATCATCACCCAAATTGCCCCCTACGGCCAAGGCAATCTGCGGCTTATCAAGGTGCGCGGCGACAGCATGGCCCCGCAACTAGAAGATGGCGATGTCATCATGATAGATCTGGCCAATAACACCCCTCACCAGCCAGGCACCTTTGTGCTTGATGATGGGCAGGGGCTGGTGGTGAAGCATCTTGAATTACTCACGCCAGAAGATGAGGCAAACCCCCAGAAAATCCGCATATGCTCGATGAATAAGGCCTATGCCCCTTATCGGCGCGCCTATCAAGATATCCGCATTATTGGCCGCGTCATCTGGATGGCCCGCGCTTTTTAATA
>DBMZ01000063.1:22522-26222 GCA_002299005.1 Alphaproteobacteria bacterium UBA685
GCCTTTAAAAACCCGTGCCTTTAAAACCCGCGCGTTTAAAAAATTGTCACCCTCTATCATTGCGCCCTATAATCAGCCTATAAGAGTTCACATTCCTGCTATCTTAAAAAGTGAGTGCCCCTATGAGCCGCCGCCCCTTTAATCGTTCGAAAAACAACTATCGCAAAAAAGCGACGAAGAAGGGTGGCCAAAATAAGAATAATCTGCCCAAGAACGCCCCGCTTATTGAGGTCACTATCACACATATTGGCGGCAGAGGTGATGGGGTTGGCACGGCCAGCTTTACGCATAATTACGAGACCAAAGAGCATCAGGTTTTTGTGCCAGACACCCTTGTCGGCGAGCGTGTTATGGCCCAGCCCCTGACCCTTACAGGCCAAGGTATTCAAGCCACACTTGTTGAGCTTATGACCCCGTCTGAGCTACGCAAAAACCCTGATTGCGGCGCCTCACCTGCTTGTGGTGGTTGCCAGTTCCAACATATGGAAAAAACCGCCTATCAGGGCTGGAAATCAGAGATGCTAGAAGCCACCTTGTCGCGCGAAGGCATTGTGCCTGCCGCATGGCGCGAAGCCTATCATGGCACATCTCATACAAGACGCCGTGCGCGCCTTGCGATACGCCGACGCAAAGATGATGTGCTTATCGGCTTCAGAGAACGCGCCTCGCACCAAATCATCTATCCGCAAGACTGTACCATCTTGGCGCCGCCTATCATGATGTTGATAGACCAGATGCGCGACAGATTATTGCTCGCACTAAAAGACGGCATGACAGGCGAGGTTGATATCACCTTATGTGATAATGGCTGTGATGTCAGCTTGCATGGCGATGCGTATCAAGACGCCCCATGGCCAGCCGATGTTATCACCCAGCTCACCGTTAGCGCGGCAGATTTTGAGATTGCCCGCCTATCGCTTGTTGAAAAAAACCAGCCGACCACATTGTTATTCGTCAAAGACGCGCCGCTGATACAATGGCAATTGCCAGAGGGCGCGAACAAGCCCTTTGCCAAACTCCTGCCCGCACCTGCCAGCTTCTTGCAAGCAGATGCTGCGGCAGAGATGGTGATGAAGACCGATATATTTGAGGCGCTTGCAGGTGTGCATACCATCCTTGATCTCTTCTCAGGCAGTGGCACATTAAGCGCGCCCTTATTGTTCCAAGACCCGCCGCCACATAGAATTGACGCCTTTGATTCTGTACAAGAAGCCCTCGCCGCCTATGATCATATTGCCGATAATCAGGGGCTATCGATGCATTTGCAAACAGCCGCACGAAATCTATTTGATGCCCCCCTCACCCCCAAAGAATTAGAGGGCTATGAGGCGGTTATCATTGACCCGCCGCGCAGTGGGGCAGTGGCACAAATGCCCGCCCTTGCCACAAGCGATATTCCCAAAATCATGATGGTCTCATGCAACCCGCACAGCTTTGCAAGAGATGCCGCTATGTTAATAGAAGGCGGCTATGAATGTCAGTGGGCGCGCCATATTGACCAATTCGCCCTCACCGCCCATTCTGAGATTATCGCCTTTTTCACCAAACAGATAGCGGACGCTTAAAGGGTCTTTATTTTTGAAAAAACACACCCTTACCATCCACGGCCATATGACCTCTATCTCGCTTGAGGATGTGTTTTGGGATGCGCTCAAACAGGCCGCACAAGAAGACGGCATCTCACTTGCCAGCCTTGTCGCGCAAATTGATGAGGCGCGTGATACAGGTCTGTCATCGGCTATCCGTGTCTATCTATTCAAACGCGTCTCGCGCAAATAACCCCAATAAGCACAAGAAATCAGCAGTTTTTTTCTTCCCTTGGCATCGAAGAAATAATTTGGCAGGGTAGATATAAGACTGTTACCTCTTTTGGATGATTAGTATCGATAATGCGCTTAGCCATACTCCAAACAGGCCATAATAACCCCGCTCTCCCCGCGCATTTGCGCGCCTATCCGCAGATGTTCACAGATTTGCTAGAACCGCTCGCGCCGTCTGATGAGGTGCGTTTTACCAATTATGCGGTGGTTGATGGGGTGTTCCCTGCTGATGTGTCTGATTATGATGGCTATATCATCACAGGCTCGCGCCATGGTGTTTATGAGGACATTCCCTTTATCGCGCCTTTGATGGCGTTTATCCAAGATTGCTATGCCAAAGATATACCGCAGGTCGGCATTTGTTTTGGCCATCAAGCCCTCGCACAGGCGCTTGGCGGGCATGTTGAAAAATCGTCAAAAGGCTGGGGTGTCGGCATTCGCCAAGTCAATGTCGCGCAAACCACAAATTGGATGACAAAAGGCACTGATACTCTTGATCTGATATATGTCCATCAGGATCAGGTGCTAAGACTACCTGAGGATGCTGTTCATATTGCGGGGGATGATTTTTGCCCAAACGCCGCCTTTGCCATCGGCAATAAGGTTTTCTCGGTGCAAGGCCATCCTGAATTTGATAAGGGCTATGTGCATGAATTATTGGCTATCAGGGGCGAAGAAATGGGCAAGCAAGTCTGTGATGCCGCTACCGCAAGCTTGGCAGGTGACCATGAAGGTGTGCGCCTTGGCAAATGGATTATGGCCTTTTTTGAAGAAGCCCTTGCCGCTAAGGCCGATAGTCGCGCATAATAGCGCTCATCCTAGCAACGATTTTTTCATCACATTTTTGACCAAAGAGGCACAAACATGACATTTGTTTTGGGGCTTGATACAGGTGGCACATTCACAGACGCAGCTTTGGTCAATACGGCCAAAGAGGGCGGCATCATGACGGCCAAGGCAAAGGCGCTGACCACGCGGCAAGATCTGTCAATTGGTGTTGGTGGTGCGATGCGCGCTGTGGTCGAAGAATGGGGCGGCGACCCGCGCGATATCCAGCTTGTCTCGCTCTCAACAACCCTTGCCACAAACGCCGTCGTAGAGGGTGTTGGCGGACGCGTCGCCCTTGTGCTTATCGGCTTTGATGAAGGCGCGCTAGAACGTGCAGATCTTGCCAAAGCGCTTGGCAATGACCCGCACATCTTTATCACAGGCGGCCACCGTAATGATGGCGCACCGATGGCGGCCCTTGATAAGGACGCCTTAAAAAAGGCCGCTGATACGTTGAAAAACGACGTCTCTGCCTTTGCCGTTGCCAGTCATTTTGCGACCAGAAACCCTGAACATGAAATGGCCGCACGTGACATATTGCGCGAGATGACAGGTCTGCCTGTGACCTGCTCACACGAATTATCATCCAGTCTTGGCGGCCCAAGACGCGCCCTGACAGCGATGCTAAATGCACGCCTGATTAATTTGCTAGAACGCCTTATCGAGGCAACCTCACAACAAATGACCAGCCTTGGCCTGACCTGTCCTTTGATGGTGGTCAAGGGTGATGGCTCATTGCTGCACGCTGATTTTGCCAGAACACGCCCTGTTGAAACCGTGCTATCAGGCCCTGCCGCCTCACAAGCAGGCGCGGCGTTTTTGGCAGGTGCCAGCACAGCCCTTGTCTCAGATATTGGCGGCACGACAACTGATATTGCTTATTTACGCGATGGCGCACCTGGCCTGAATGCTGATGGCGCCTATGTTGGCGGCTGGCGCACAATGGTCGAAGCCGCTGATATCAGAACCTCTGGCCTTGGCGGCGATTCAGAAGTGACCCCCCAAAGCCGCGGCCTGAAAAAAGGCCTCAGCCTTGGGCCAAGACGCGCCAT
>DBMZ01000063.1:26511-43578 GCA_002299005.1 Alphaproteobacteria bacterium UBA685
AGCTCACAAGTTGCCCTTGGCGCGGTTGACAGGCTCATCGGGCGCGGCCTTGTCGCCCTATCGGCCTTCACCCCCACAGATGCCGCCCATGTGCTAGGCCGTTTCGATGGCTTTAACGCAGAGGCCGCCAAATTAGGTGCGATGCTGCTAAGCCGCCAGAAAAACGGCATTGGCGAGGCGAATGCCGAAAGCCCTGAGGCTATCTCGCAAGTGACGCTTGATACATTGGCCGAACGCTCTGCGCTCTCTTTGCTAGATGCGGCGCTTGCCCAAGATGGCTGGCCAGAGGGTAGTGCCAGCAATAATGCGATGATCCAAGCAGGGCTTCACCAATCAGATGAAGATGGCAAGCTTGTCCAAAGCAAGACGCGCCTATCACTGCCACTGATAGCGCTTGGTGCGTCTGCGGCAACGCATTATCCGTCTATCGCGCAATTGTTAGGCGCAGAGTTGATTGTCCCAATGCATGCCGATGTCGCAGGCGCCGTTGGTGCCGCCGCAGGCTCTGTGCGCCAACGCGTGATGATCACCATCACCCAGCCAGCCGAAGGGCGTTTCCGCGTCCATCTGCCAGATGGGCCAAGAGACCTGAAAGATAAACAAGAAGCGCTCACCCTCGCAAGAGACACAGCCGAAGCACTTGCCCGCACAAGAGCGGCGCAGGCAGGGGCCGCCCATGTTGAATTATCACTCTCAGAAGAGATAAAAGAAGTGCCGCTTGCTGAAAATAAAACCCTCTTCATAGAGGGCGTTATTCAGGCAAATGCCACAGGTGTGCCGACCGCTTAAATGATGTAACCCAGAGAGCGGGCCACCCCCTAAAGAGCGGGCCACCCCTAGAGAGCGGGCCACGCCTAGAGAGCCAACCACCAAGTGGCCAGCCCTGCTGTCACCGCACTGCCGACAATATCATAGCCATGGTCAATCGCCATTTGCGGCATATTGCGCTTAATATAGGTATCTGAGCGCAAGGCAGATAAAAACCCAAAGGCAAGCGCCATCAGCGCGCCAATCACGGCTGAATAGATCACCAGCTGCACCTTCAAATGGCTGATGACCATCGTGATCACAAACACCTGCACCAAGCAAACAAGATAAGAGACAATCATCGCCTTTATCATATTATGGTTTGGATCCATCATCTCTTTGGTGAGGCCAACCGCTTTCATCCACGGCTTACCAAGCCCAATCGGGCTATACCAAATCGCGCCAATAACAAAATAAAGCGCCGCGCTAGCAAGCAAAAATAGAGCAAGATCAACTGAAATCATAATTATTCCCTTAAAAAACGACCCCTCTTATATCTCATATTATGGGGTGAATTGCCACCTCATCACGCAAATGTGATGATGCTTTGCGCCTCTTGCCCTTTTTTTGCCTTATAATATCGTCACGCTGTATCTATGGTAAGGTAAGAGACCGCCAATCAAACTTTTAAGGGGATGCTGACATGCTCATCAAGAAAATACCTAGCTGGCATATGTCTGAAAACAACGCCACAGATGAGAGCGTCTATCATAATCGGCGCGCGTGGCTCAAAGCTGCGGGCTTAACAGGCCTTGGTCTTGCCGCTGGTGTGACGACAGGCCTATCACCTCTCTCTGCTTTTGGCGCGCCTATCACAGGCTTTCCTGCCAAGCGCAATGAGGCCTATCAGCTTGACCGCGATATCACAGATGAAAGCGAAGCTACGACCTATACTAATTTTTATGAATTCGGCTCTTCAAAGAATATTTGGCGCAAGGCCCAAAAGCTTGAAACCGACCCGTGGATGGTGACGATTGACGGTCTGTGCGATAATCCGATGCAGATTGATGCCGCTGATTTGGTCAAAAAGATGGGCGATATGGAAGAGCGTCTTTATCGCCACCGCTGTGTTGAGGCATGGGCGATGGCTGTGCCTTGGACAGGCGTGCCGCTTGCCAACCTTATTAAGCTTGCGAGCCCGAAATCAGATGCCAAATATCTGGTGATGGAAACCTTCCTTGACCCCAAAGTCGCCCCTGGCCAAAAGCAAGGCTGGTTCTCATGGCCCTATACCGAAGGCCTGCGCCTTGATGAGGCGATGAATGAATTAAGCTTCCTTGCCACAGGCCTTTATGGCCGCGAGATGCCAAAGCAAAATGGCGCCCCTATTCGCTTGGTTGTGCCGTGGAAATATGGCTTTAAATCCATCAAATCCATCACCCGCTTTACCTTCTCAGATACCCAACCGCTTAGTTTTTGGGAAGAATCAAATGGCAATGAATATGGCTTTTACGCCAATGTGAACCCAGGCGTGCCACATAAAAGATGGCGTCAACATGAAGAACGTCTGCTTGGCACGAATGAGCGTGTAAAGACGCAAATGTTCAATGGCTATCAAGACCAAGTCGCCCATCTCTATCAGGGCATGTCACAGGATGTGCTTTATTACTAGAGACCTAAAGCCTCTTTGACTTGGCGCCCTATTGAGGCCATTTCATCTAGAATCTCAGGCGGCCTATCAAAGCTTTGCCCAAGCGGTTTTGTGTGGCCGTCTTTCATCATCATCTCATGAAAGGCGGCGATGCGGCCTGTTTCTGTGCGCAATTGCGCGATATAAACAGGCTTACCTGTCAGGCACGCCTCTGATGCCATATTCACTGAATCAGAGGTCACGATCACATCATCCACAACCCCCAAAATGCCAGGATAGGGATTCTCGCCCTTGCCATCCCAGATGACATAAGAACAGCCACGAAGCGCCTCTTCTATCGCGCCCATCGCATAGCGCGGCGTGCGCCGTGAGCCTATCAGCACCAGATGCCGTCCCCCCGCCCCAACAGAATCAGCTTTGGCAAAATCAGCCAATTGCGCACCAAAGGCGGCAAAATCCTCTGCGCTAGCCTTATAGCGGCGGTTATTGCCGCCAATCATCACAGCCGTCGCCGTCGCCTTTTTTGCCCTCTTGAAGCCCTTATCCAAACCCTTAGCCGCCTTCGCGATATCGCTCATCTTCAGCCGGTTCAAAGATGCTTTACTCACAATCACATTATCCAAGCCTCGCTGGCTAATCGGGTCATGTTGCGGGGTGACCATCACATCAAAATAGGACGGCTTAATGCGCGGATCTTGAATTTGCACAATTTTCGTCTTGCCTTCTGATAGGCGGCGAATCGCCAGCGCGGCGCCGGCTGTGCGCTTGCCACATGTGATCACCACATCTGGCCAAGGGGGGCCAATTCTGCGGTCACTGCGACGCGGGCTAATCGGCATTGTCGGCCATGTGCCCATCTGCGGGAATAACCGATAGATAGGGCTCGCCATGATACGGACATCAAAATAAGGCACATCCATCGCTTGCGCCAACGCCAAAGATTGCGCGACCATCCCAGCCGTACCGTCAGATAACACCCAGACCAATGGCCCGTCTCCTAATCCCGGAATAGTCGTTTTTTTATTCACTGTCACATGTCCCCTTGGATGGTGCCCGATAAATTATTTTCATAAAATAAAGCGCTTTTCTTTCGTAAGTACTTTCAAAATAATACAAAATTTTGTAATATTATTACCACAGGACTTGGCAAACATCATGCTTGTTACCAGACCTTAGGATAACCAGACCTTACGATGATAAAGCTATTTCAGCCCTCATCATAGACAAAGGCGCGGCTGGTTTCAAAGCATGAATATATAGGTGCAATCTGATGACGAAGAAAATCAAACTCGATGCGGTAGATAAGCAAATTTTGCATGATTTACAGGCATCAGGCCGCATGACAAATGTCGAGTTAGCGCAAAATGCGGGCATCTCTGCTCCGCCTTGCTTGCGCCGTGTACGCGCGCTTGAAGATGAAGGCGTCATCAAAGGCTATCATGCGGATGTTGATAGCGAGGCGCTAGGCTATAGCGTCACTATTTTTGCCTTTGTCGGCCTGACCTCTCAGGCAGAGACAGATCTGCGTGATTTTGAAGATATGATCGAAGGCTGGGACAATGTCAGAGAATGTCACATGCTGATGGGCGAGACTGATTTCTTGCTCAAGATTGTCGCTCATGATTGGGATGATTTTCAGGCCTTCTTGACCGGCAAATTAACGCCTGCCCCGAATGTCAGCCATGTAAAGACCGCGCTGGCTATTCGTTCACGCAAAAATCTATCAGGCGTGCCTATCACGATCGAAGAGAATATCGAGCTGTCCTAACAGACTGCCCATTTTTCGCGCCTAGCGCATGATCTCTCCAGCGCCTAGCGCACGATCTCTATACTGAGAATCTCATAAGGGTGCGGGCCGCGCGGTGTCTGCACCTCTGCCTGATCACCCACAGATTTACCGATAAGCGCCTTGGCAATCGGCGAAGATGTCGAAATGCGCCCTTCTTCAAGATTGGCTTCATAAGGGCCGACGATATGATAGGTTGATTCCTCATCAGTCTCTTCATCAACCACCACAACGCGCGCCCCGAACGTGACTGTCGCCCCTGTCAGCTTTGATAAATCAATCACCTCAGCACGGCTTGTCACATCTTCCAGCTCTTTGATACGACCTTCAATAAATGACTGGCGCTCTCTTGCGGCATGATATTCGGCATTTTCAGACAAATCACCATGCTCACGCGCTTCTGCGATCATCCGGATCACAGCCTGTCTTTCCGCATTTTTCAAATGGTTTAACTCTGCTTTTAGCGTCTCTAAACCAGCAGGTGTAAATGGGACCTTTTCCATTTTATCGTCTCGTCATATCTTCGTATTTTTTAAGGCATCATTGCTATTAAATCATATCGCGCCCTATGAAGACATAAGGCGCGATATAAGAGGTTGCTATTTTCGGCTTGGATACCAATTCAGTCAATAAAAATCGACCAATATTATACCAGCATCACATCAGCCTGATATCAATAACCCGGCTCTATGAGGCCGCTTGTGGCAGAAAATCTTGCAGAGATTTCACATCCAAAGTTGATGTCTGCAAGGCTCTGATAGCGGCGACCGCCGCACGGCTTCCGGCAACTGTTGTGTAATAGGGGATCTTATTGGTCAGGGCTGTTTGACGCAAAGACAGGCTATCACGAATCGCCCCTGCCCCATGCGCTGTATTAAACACCAGCTGGATATCGCCAGACAGCATTGAATCGACCGCATGCGGGCGACCTTCCATCACCTTATTCACACGTGTTGCCGCAACACCGGCCGCACTTAAGGCTGCTTGTGTGCCGCCTGTTGCGACAATCGTAAAGCCAAGCTCTACCAGCTCTGCGCAAATTGGCACAAAGGCTTGCTTATCGGCATCTTTAATAGAGATAAACACAGTCCCTGAAAGCGGCAATATCGTGCTAGCACCAAGCTGTGATTTGGCAAAAGCGCGACCAAAATCGCTATCAATGCCCATCACCTCGCCTGTTGATTTCATCTCAGGGCCCAAGAACACATCAACGCCCGGGAAACGTGAGAATGGGAACACAGCTTCTTTTACCGCCACATGTTCCATCTTCGTCTCAGATAACTTAAAGCTGGCCAGCTTTTCGCCCGCCATCACGCGCGAGGCAATCTTGGCAATCGGCACGCCTGTTGCTTTGGCGACAAACGGCACAGTTCTGGAACCGCGCGGATTAACCTCCAGCAAATAGACGACCTCATCCTTGACCGCGAATTGTACATTCATCAGGCCAATCACATTCAAAGCACGTGCCAGCGCATCTGTCTGTTCTCTGATGGTCGCAAGCACCGCCTCAGACAGATTTTGCGGCGGCAATGAGCAAGCCGAATCCCCTGAATGGATACCAGCTTCTTCAATATGCTCCATGATACCAGCGACAAACACATCATCGCCGTCACAAAGCGCATCGACATCCACCTCAACCGCATTATCCAAAAAGCGGTCAATCAGCACAGGGTTATCGCCTGACACCACAACCGCTTCACGCATATAACGCTCCAGCTCTTCACGCTGATGAACAACTTCCATCGCCCGGCCGCCAAGCACATAAGAGGGGCGGATAACCACAGGCAAGCCAACACGGTCAACAATCTGGCGCGCTTGTTCGGCTGATGTCGCAATCCCATTCTCAGGCTGCTTTAGGTCAAGCTTTTGCAAGAGTTGCTGGAAACGCTCTCTGTCTTCTGCCAAATCGATCGCATCAGGGCTTGTGCCCAAAATAGGAATGCCAGCCGCCTCTAGGGCCGCCGCGATCTTCAAAGGTGTTTGACCACCAAGCTGTACAATCGCGCCTTTGACTGTGCCATTTTCTTGTTCTTTGCGAATGATTGAAATCACATCTTCGGCTGTTAGCGGCTCAAAATATAGACGGTCTGACGTGTCATAATCTGTTGAGACAGTCTCAGGGTTACAATTAACCATAATCGTCTCATAGCCAGCCTCTGCCAGCGCATAGGCGGCATGGACACAGCAATAATCAAACTCAATCCCTTGGCCGATACGGTTCGGGCCACCGCCCAAAATAACCACTTTTTCTCTCGTCGATGGGCGCGATTCACAAAGCGCACCAGCGGTATTCTCATAAGACGAATAAAGATAAGCGGTTGACGATGAGAACTCAGCCGCACACGTATCAATACGCTTGAACACAGGCGTAATATTATGCGCCAAACGCGCCTTTGTGACATCTGCCTCTGATAGGCCTGCCAATGTTGCAAGACGCGCATCTGAGAAACCAAGTGATTTTAACTGGCGCATCGCCGCCTCTGATTGCGGCAGACCATCTTCGCTCACCGCCATCTCATGCGAGATAATATTGGCCATACGCTCAAGGAACCATTTGTCCCATTTGGTGATATCATGCACCTCATTGATGGTCATGCCAGAGCGCAAAGCTTGGGCAATCCGCAAAATACGATTAGGCGTCTGACCTGATAAAAACCCTGTCATCACATCCGCGCCCGCCGCACTATCAGCCACTGGCAAGTCCATTTCATCTAAACCATTTAGGCCTGTTTCCATTGAACGAAGCGCTTTTTGCAATGATTCTTCAAATGTGCGACCCACAGACATGGCCTCACCAACAGACTTCATAGAGGTTGATAATTCAGCCACAGCGCCCGGGAATTTCTCAAATGTGAAACGTGGGATCTTTGTGACGATATAATCAATGGTCGGCTCAAAGCTGGCAGGCGTCACCTTGGTGATATCATTATCAAGCTCATCCAACGTATAGCCAACGGCCAATTTCGCCGCGACCTTGGCAATAGGGAACCCTGTTGCCTTTGATGCCAGCGCAGAAGAGCGGCTGACGCGTGGGTTCATCTCAATCACAATCACACGGCCATCAGCAGGGTTCACAGAGAACTGCACATTAGAGCCGCCTGTATCAACGCCAATTTCACGAAGCACCGCCAATGAGGCATCACGCAAAACCTGATATTCCTTATCAGTCAGCGTTAGCGCTGGCGCAACTGTGATAGAATCACCTGTATGAACGCCCATCGGGTCAACATTTTCAATCGAGCAGATGATGATGCAATTATCATTGCGATCACGCACCACTTCCATCTCAAATTCTTTCCAGCCCAGCAATGATTCTTCAATCAAAATCTCTGAGACAGGTGACAGACGCAAACCATCAGAGACAATCTGCTCAAACTCAGCGCGGTTATAAGCCACACCGCCGCCCTCACCGCCAAGCGTGAATGACGGGCGGATAATCGCTGGCAAGCCCACAATATCAAGCGCCGCAATCGCATCTTCAAATGAATTCACCGTGCGTGAACGCGCTGATTCAAGACCAATCTTATCCATTGCCTCACGGAATAGCTGTCTGTCTTCTGCCTTTTCAATTGAATCTGGACGCGCGCCAATCAGCTCCACATTATGACGCTCTAACGCGCCGCTATGGTGCAGGGCCAAGGCTGTGTTCAAGGCTGTCTGACCACCCATGGTTGGCAGCAACACATCTGGCTTTTCCTTGGCGATAATCTTTTCGACAATCTCAGGCGTGATCGGCTCAACATAGGTGGCATCTGCCATGACAGGGTCTGTCATGATAGTGGCCGGGTTCGAATTGACCAAAATCACCCGATAGCCTTCTTCTTTGAGGGCCTTACAAGCCTGTGCGCCTGAATAGTCAAATTCGCATGCCTGACCAATAATAATAGGGCCAGCGCCAATAATCATAATGGATTGAATATCATCTCTGCGCGGCATGGTCTAACGCTCCTCTTTTGACGATTTGGCATCTGTCATCATTTGGGTAAATCTGGCAAATAGGTGGGTTGAATCATGGGGGCCGGGGGATGATTCGGGGTGATATTGCACACAGAACATCGGCTTATCTGTATGGCGCACACCTTCAACAGACCCATCAAATAACGAGCGATGCGTCACCTCTAAATGCGCTGGCAGGCTATCTTCATCGACCATAAAGCCGTGATTTTGGCTGGTGATTTCAATCTGGCCTGTCATAAGATCTTTAACAGGGTGGTTCGCGCCTCTATGGCCGCGTTCCATCTTCACCGTCTTGCCGCCTTGGCTTAAGACCAGCAATTGATGACCGATACAAATCCCAAAGACCGGCAAGCCGCTCTCAACCACCTTGGCAATCTCTGCGCCAGTATAATCAGCCGTTGCCGCAGGGTCACCCGGGCCGTTTGATAAAAACACCCCATCAGGGTTCTGGCCTAGAATGTCTTCTGCTGTGCTTGTGGCCGGCATGACGGTCACATCACAGCCCGCATCAACCAAGCAACGCATGATATTTTGCTTAATCCCATAATCAAGCGCGACAACCTTATGGCTTGCTTTTGCGCTTGTATGATCTTGCGCATCAAGGTCATAGCTGCCTTGCGCCCATCCGCCTGCTTGGTCTCTTGTGACCTGCTTGGCTAAATCCATCCCGTTAAGGCCCGGCCATTCCTGTGCCATCGCCACAAGGGCTGGAATATCAAACTGGCCATCAGGCTTATGGCATAAAACGCCGCGCGGTGCGCCATTATCACGGATATGCTGTGTCAGCGCTCTTGTATCAATGCCGGCAATACCCGGCAAATTATGATGGGCAAGCCATGAAGATAAATCATCATTTGTCCGCCAGTTAGACGGGCTTGTCAGATGGTTGCGCACAATCATGCCAAGACAAGACGGCACATCTGTTTCAATATCCACAAGGTTGGTGCCTATATTACCAATATGCGGGAAGGTGAAATTAATAATCTGGCCCGCATAGGACGGGTCCGTCATAATTTCCTGATAGCCTGTCATGGATGTATTAAAGCAAACCTCACCGACATTTGTGACCGCTGCCCCAAAACCGCTGCCTTCAAAGACAGTGCCGTCATCAAGCACAAGAACCGCGGTCGGCTTGGCATCGAATGACGCTTTTGAGATTGGCTTATCTGGTTGAATTTGGCCTGCTGACATGTCACCTACCACCTTTTACTGCAGCCCTTGATAGGGCGCAAAGAAATACAAAATAGCTCAATAATCGCTAATTCTGCGGCGGCAAAAGAGGGCTAGCCAAGACGCGGACTATCCTCAACATCGAGAACGCGCGCAAAATTGCCATGTGATACAGTCAAACCCCCTCGCAGGTCAAGCCTTGATCAGGGCTTAAATGCGATATTTTACTTGTCGGAAAATAATTCTTACGCTAAAAGCGCAAATCCATTGCAATTTAGCGCCCTTTTGCGCAACGCTGCCACCATAGGCGCGATTTAACCATGACAAAGCAATGGCCCTAATAAAGAGGTAAGCAATATGCGCGATGCCATTAGCACAGCTCAAAAAGATGCGCTGAAAGCAAAAGATAAAACAGCTCTGTCAACGATCCGCCTGATTACAGCGGCCCTCAAAGACAGAGATATCGCCGCCAGAACCAAAGGCACAGGCGAGGGTATCTCAGATGATGAGATTCTCTCAATGCTGCAGACAATGATTAAACAGCGTGCCGAATCGGTTAAATTATATAATGAAGGCAACCGCCCTGAATTGGCCGCCGCTGAAAATGAAGAGATTCGCGTCATCCAACAATTTCTGCCGCAACAGCTATCCGCAGAAGAGCTTGATGCCGCTATCAGTGATGCGATTGCCGAATCAGGCGCCGAATCGGTTAAGGATATGGGCAAGGTGATGGGCGTTCTCAAAGCTAACTATGCTGGTCAAATTGATTTTGGTATCGCAAGTGGCGAGATTAAAAGCCGCCTCATGCAAAAAGACTAGGCGCCAACCTAGCCAAACTTTGCCAAAAAGCGATATAATCGCACATAGGCATATCTATGCCGCCTGACCTTGTCTTCAGGCGGCTTATTTTATGGCGCCACAGATCAAGATAGAGATAAAAAGCAGAACCAACAGCTATGGCCTTTACCCCTGACTTTATTGATGAAGTGCGATCGAGAATCACCCTGTCATCATTGATAGGCAAGCGGGTGAAGCTGATTAAAAAGGGCCGCAGACAAACCGGCCTTTGCCCCTTTCATAACGAGAAATCGCCCTCTTTTTCGGTCAATGATGATGAGGGCTATTACCATTGTTTTGGGTGCGGTGCGGGCGGTGATGCCATCACCTATTTGCGCGAAACCGAAGGGCTTGATTTCACCGAAGCTGTCACGCGCCTTGCCGAGACAGCGGGCGTCGCCATCCCTGACCAGCGACCTGTTGACCCTGTCAAATTGGCGCGCCGGCAAAATGTTATGGACGCGCTGACGGCGGCCGCTGATTTTTATAAAAGCCAACTTGCGACAACCAATCAGGCCGGCCCTGCCAGAGCCTATTTGGAAGACCGCGCTATTTCGGATGCCACTAAGGCCGATTTTCAGCTTGGCTATGCCCCGCCCTCAGGCTTGCAAGCGCATATGAAAGCCCAAGGCTTCACCCAAGAGATTCTGCTTGCCGCAGGGCTATGCGGCACCTCAGAGCGTGACAGTTCGACCTATGATTATTTCCGCAACCGCATCATCTATCCGATTTGCAATCGCCAAGGGGCTGTCATTGCCTTTGGCGCGCGCGCGATGGGAGATGCGATGCCCAAATACCTCAATTCCAAGGATGGGCCGACCTTCTCAAAAAGCGCCGTTCTGTATGGCTGGCAACAAGCAAGAGAGCGTGTACGCCGGAACCTACCGCTCTTGGTAGTCGAAGGCTATATGGATGTCATCGCGGTCACAGCCGCCAATGTCGCAGGCGCGCTTGCCCCCCTTGGCACCGCCCTCACAGAACAGCAAATCGCCCTTATCTGGAAATTACATGATGAGCCTGTCCTTTGTTTTGATGGCGATAAGGCAGGGCAAAAGGCCGCTATGCGCGCGATTGAACGCATCCTGCCTGTCCTAGAGCCGGGGAAATCTGTGCGCATTGCCGTTATGCCAGCAGGCAAAGACCCTGATGATATCCTGCGCCATGAAGGCACAGATGCGCTCAAGGCCATCATCTCAACAGCCAGCAGTCTAACAGACGCGCTTTGGGCCAGATCCGCCGAAGATTTCCGCTTGGATGATCCGACATCACGCGCCGCCTTCTTCCAGCAATTGCGCGATTATGTGCGCACCATCGGCCATAGCCAAACACGCCAAGCCTATGGGGATGAGATTGAACATCGCATTCAAAGCCTGCGCGCCTCTTTGCGCGGCGGGGCATCTGGCACGGCCAGCCTTGCCACAGGAAAACGTATCAGGCGCCCGCAAACAGGGGCCAAAGCGCGCCTATCTGCCATGCTGTCCTTGCTCATCACTCATCCTGAGCGGATTGCTGATATTTATGAAGATTTGGCGATGGTTGATTTTGGGCGATTGGCAGGTGATTTCCGCCTTGAAGAAATCAAAAAAGATATGCTGGATCTGGTTATTCACGACCCTGACCTTGACGCTGGCGCTCTGTATCACCATTTAAATGAGAAAGGTCATAGCCAAATATTGTCTGATTTGTTCAGTAATGATATGATAGCGCGTCTTGGCGGGCATCCGCGAGATATGGCAATACAAAAAGTAGGAACGTTGCTAGATGAATTGCTAGCAAGGCTCAAACGCTAAGATTGTATTCTACGATCCTGAAATAAAGCGCCCTTATCGGCGCTTTCGTGTTTCGAGCTGACAGACGAAAGAGTGAAAATATGGCACGCAAATCAAGCGCCTCCGCAGCAGAAGATAAAGACCAGACAGGTGACGCACCTGTATTGGACACAAAAAACTCTGCGATTAAGACCCTCATCAAAAAGGGTAAAGAGCGCGGGTTTGTCACGCATGATGAGCTAAATGCCGCCCTCCCCCAAGAAGAGCTTACCTCTGAGCAAATCGAAGATGTGATGTCAGCCTTGAGCGAAATGGGCGTGAATGTTGTTGATTCTGCTGATGCCGAAGAGACAAGCTCTGATAATAGCAATGAAGAGACCTCTACGGCGGGTAATCTATCTGATTCAGACGTCTCTGGCTCAGATGATCCTGTGCGCATGTATTTGCGTGAGATGGGCACGGTTGAACTGCTTTCACGCGAGGGTGAGATTGCCATTGCCAAGCGTATCGAAGCTGGCCGCGAGATGATGATTGGCGGCCTTTATGAGAGCCCTTTGACCATCCGCGCGCTGATTGCGTGGCGCAAGCAGGTTGAAGAAGGCGCGATGCCGCTTCGTGATATTATCGACCTTGATACGACTTATAACCGCCTCAATGGCACACCGTTGGAAGATCAAAACGCCCTGCGCCTTGCCGCCGCCGCCGAAGCCGAAAACGCAGCAGCTGAGCCAGAAATCGCACAAGGCGAGGCAGAGATTGAAAATGAAGAGCCAGAAGATGAGGATGAGACCGCAGAGGCCACCTCAACCAATTCTGACGATGATGATGATGATCTAGATGATTTCAACATGTCTCTTGCCGCGATGGAAGAAGCGGTAACAGATGATGTCTTCGCCAGCTTTGATGAAGTTGAAAAGGCCTTTAACGCCTATAATAAGATCCAGCAAGCACAGCTGAAATCAATGAAGGCAGAAGAGCCTATTCCTGCCGCCAAACAGCTTGCTTTGCAAAAGGCACGCATCACCTTGGCCGAAAAGATGGAATCAGTCTTTTTGAATGCGGGCAGACTTGAATCACTCTCAGAACAGCTATTTGATCTCTCGCGCCATATCACCGCGATTGAGGGCCAAGTTTTGCGTCTTGCCACTGATTGCCGCGTGAATCGCAACCAGTTCATCGACGCATGGACAGGCCGTGAGAATGTCGCCAATTGGCCGGGTGATAAATTCAACAATGTTGCGTGGCGCAAATTGCTTGAAAATCATGGTGACGCGGTGCGTGATGCGCAAGATAAGATGGATTTGATGATCGATGATATCGGCCTATCTATCTCTGAATTCCGCGAGATTATCCAGACCGTCCAGCGCGGCCAACGCGAGGCGGCACGTGCGAAAAAAGAAATGGTCGAGGCCAATTTGCGCCTTGTGATTTCGATCGCCAAAAAATACACCAATCGCGGCCTGCAATTCTTGGATTTGATTCAAGAGGGCAATATCGGCCTGATGAAGGCGGTTGATAAATTTGAATATCGCAGAGGCTATAAATTCTCGACCTATGCGACATGGTGGATTCGCCAAGCGATTACCAGATCTATCGCTGACCAAGCGCGCACAATCCGTATCCCTGTGCATATGATTGAGACAATTAACAAGCTTGTGCGCACCTCGCGCCATATGCTTCATGAGATTGGCCGCGAGCCGACCCCAGAAGAATTGGCAGACAAGCTATCTATGCCGCTTGATAAGGTGCGCAAGGTGCTGAAAATCGCCAAAGAGCCTATTTCTCTTGAGACACCCATTGGTGATGAAGAAGATAGCCAGCTAGGTGATTTCATTGAAGATAAGAACGCTATTCAGCCGCTTGATGCCGCCATTCAATCGAATTTGCGCGAGACAACCACGCGCGTTCTTGCCAGCCTTACCCCGCGTGAAGAGAGAGTCTTGCGCATGCGCTTTGGTATTGGTATGAACACTGACCACACGCTTGAAGAAGTTGGTCAGCAATTCTCTGTGACAAGAGAGCGTATTAGACAGATTGAAGCAAAAGCCTTGCGCAAGCTGAAACATCCGTCACGCTCACGCAAATTGCGGTCATTCCTCGAGCATTAAAGTGCATGAAAGCGTTAATTAGCCTATAATATAGCGCAAAAGAGAAATAGCGGGCCTGTAGTTCAATTGGTTAGAACCCACGGCTCATAACCGTGTTGTTGCAGGTTCGAGTCCTGCCGGGCCCACCATTTCTTATTTTACTTCAAAAGCATAAATGCATAAAAAAAGGCCTGCCATCCACATAATACCTATGGGGAAGCAGGCCCTTTTATTTATCGGCTAAAGGCTAGATTTATGCCTTTTTCACCAGCATATCTGTCGCGCGCTTAATACGTGCCAGCGCGTCTTTCAGTGCCTCTGTTGAGGTCGCATAAGAAATCCGGAAATGAGGCTCAAGACCAAAAGCGGCACCTTGCACTGCGGCAACACCGCCCTCTTCCAACAACCATGTGACATAGTCGCCATCATTCTCAATCACCTGACCATCAGGGCGCGTCGCCCCAATAATACCGGCGCATGATGGATAGACATAAAACGCACCATCAGGGCGCGAACAATCAAGCCCATCAATCTCATTCAGACCATCAACCACAAGGTTGCGACGCTCAGCGAAATGCACAGCGTTTGAGGCCATAAAATCAAGCGGCCCGTTTAGCGCGGCAACCGCGGCATATTGGGCGATTGTATTCGGGCTTGACGTTGATTGTGACTGAATCTTTGCCATCGCCTTAATCAAAGGCTGTGGCCCGCACGCATAACCAATGCGCCAGCCTGTCATGCAATAAGCCTTTGAGACACCATTTGTCGTCAGCGTGCGTGCCTGCAAATCAGGGGCCACCTCAACCAATGTCGCAAATTTGAAATCATCATAGACAAGATGCTCATACATATCATCGCACATCACCATCACATGCTCATGACGACGAAGCACATCTGCCAATGCCGCCAACTCTGCCGCTGTATAGCCGGCGCCTGTTGGGTTCGATGGGCTGTTTAGGATAAGCCATTTTGTCTTGTCCGTAATCGCCGCATCCAAAGCCGCAGGTGTTAGCTTAAAGCTATCTTCTTGCGGACAATTCACCGGCACTGGCACACCTTCTGCCAATAGCACCATATCAGGGTATGACACCCAATAAGGGGCAGGCACGATAACCTCATCACCCGGATTAACGGTGGCCATCAAGGCATTATACAAAATCTGCTTGCCACCTGTGCCAACAGAAACCTCAGCGAGGCTTGTCTTGATATTATTCTCGCGTGCGAATTTATCGACAATGGCTTGCTTTAATTCAGGGATACCATCAACGGCTGTATATTTGGTCTTGCCATTTGCCATCGCGATACGCGCGGCTTCTTTAATATGCTCTGGCGTATCAAAATCAGGCTCACCCGCGCCAAGGCCAATGACATCATGCCCCGCGGCCTTTAACTCGGCGGCTTTGGTCGTCACAGCAATTGTCGGGGAGGGTTTAATACGTGAAAGTCTGTCAGCTATCATGCTGAACTCCTGCATTTGGATAATTATGGGATAATGTCAGGAAAATACGCCTCTATTTTTGGCCTGTCCAACAAAAAGCAACAATTCGTACCCGCGCTTATGGTCAAATGCCCTTCGAGACACTAAATTAGGCGCATGACACAAGATGGCGCACATGAAAATCCCGAAAAGCAACTCGCAAACCGCACAGCAGAGCCTGCGGTCTATGATTTGCAAACCAAATTCAGCCCCAATGGCGACCAGCCAGCGGCAATTGCTGAATTACTAGAAGGGGTTAGCAATGATGAGCGTGATCAGGTTCTGCTTGGCGTCACAGGCTCTGGCAAGACCTTTACCATTGCCCATGTCATCCGCGAATCAAAAAGACCTGCCCTAATATTAGCGCCAAACAAGACATTAGCCGCCCAGCTTTATGGCGAGATGAGGTCTTTGTTTCCCAATAATGCGGTCGAATATTTTGTCTCTTATTACGATTATTATCAGCCCGAAGCCTATGTGCCGCGCTCTGATACTTATATTGAAAAAGAATCATCTATCAATGAGCAGATTGACCGTATGCGCCACTCTGCGACCAGATCTCTGCTTGAGCGTGATGATGTGATTATCGTTGCCTCTGTGTCTTGCATCTATGGCATCGGGTCGGTTGAGACCTATTCGACGATGACGTTCAAAATCAAACTGGAAGATGAATTTGAGCGCCAATCCCTGTTGCGCCGCCTGACAGAATTACAATATCGCCGCAATGATCTGAGTTTCGTGCGTGGTACCTTCCGTGTGCGCGGTGATAATATCGAGATTTTCCCCGCCCACTTTGAAGATAGAGCGTGGCGCATATCGCTGTTTGGTGATGAGGTTGAAAGCATCCATGAGTTTGACCCGCTAACAGGCGAAAAAACAGCCAATCTTGAGCAGATAACGATCTTTGCGAACTCGCATTATGTGACCCCGCGCCCGACCTTGCAACAAGCGGTGAAGTTGATTGGCAAAGAGCTAAAAGAGACCTTAACCACCTTCAATGAGACAGGTAAATTGCTAGAGGCACAACGCCTTGAACAGCGCACCAAATTCGATCTAGAGATGATTGAGGCGACAGGTAGCTGTAACGGGATTGAAAATTATTCCCGCTATCTCTCCGGGCGACAGCAAGGGGAACCACCGCCGACCTTGTTTGAATATCTGCCAGAAAATGCGCTTCTTATCATTGATGAAAGCCATGTCACCGTGCCGCAAATTGGCGCGATGTACAAAGGTGACTTTGCGCGCAAAACAACTTTGTCGAACTATGGATTCCGCCTGCCATCTTGCTTGGATAACAGGCCGCTGAAATTCGAAGAATGGGAGCAGTTTCGCCCGCAAACGATCTTTGTCTCAGCCACCCCCGGCACGTGGGAGCTTGACCAGACCCAAGGCACATTTGTTGAACAGATTGTCCGCCCAACAGGCCTGATAGACCCTGTCTGCCTTATTCGCCCGACCGAGACACAGGTGGATGATATCATCGCAGAATCGCGCCAAGCCGCCCTTGATGGCACGCGCGTTCTTATCACCGTCTTGACCAAGAAAATGGCCGAAGCGCTAACCGAATATATGCATGAGGCCGGCAT
>DBMZ01000058.1:0-4639 GCA_002299005.1 Alphaproteobacteria bacterium UBA685
GCCCTTCGCCCCTCTTCAGGTTATGCCTTTACCTTCATTCAAAAACAGATTGCCGCGATTATCAGCCATCATCAAAAAACAGGCGAATGGCGCGCCAAAAGCCCTCTTTCGGCGCGTGATATATGGATGGATAAGGTCTTCTTACATGTCTTAGAAAAACGCCCAGCCATGGCAATCAGCCTATTCATGCGCCTTGCAAGCGCGCTACAAGGCGATGAGTTCGCGGCCTTTATGTCTGGCACAGCGTCATGGCGCATTGTCATGAAGACCATCTTTGCGATGCCAAAATGGCCCTTTATCACCGCCGCCTTTGCTGTCACACTAACCATAAAGGGGCATAGAAGGGGCACCGCTAGATGATATCACTTAGTCTGTTTGATCTATTGGCCCTTGGGCTTGTGATTTTCATCGGCCTGCCGCATGGCGCGTTTGATGGGGCGGTTTATGCGCTTTTGCCAAATCAAGCCTCAGACGGCGCACGCAAAAAATCACTCCCCCTATTCCTTGGCCTTTACGTTACCCTCACCATAGCGATCATCCTAATATGGCTGGCTTTGCCGCTAGCCTCTTTAAGCGGCTTTTTGGCGCTATCTGCCTATCATTTTGGCAAAGGAGATACAGAGGGCTTTCACGGCTATGCGCGCATCTTGGCCCTGATTGTGCATGGCGGGCTTGTGACCATATGGCTGCCAGTCATCCATCATGAACAGGCATTGGCCTATTTTGCCGCGCTGACCTTCCGCGATCTTGAGATGATGAGAAGCCTGTCTTCTGTCTTCTTTGGTATCGGCGCATTATGGGCAGGCCTGCTTATCATTTATGGGCGGATGGCATGGGTGAACCCCTATTACCGCGGCCGCTTTGCCGAAATCATCATACTCGCCATCGCCATGGGCTTTTTGCCTTTGATACCTGCCTTTGCCTTATATTTTTGCTTTATCCATTCACGCCGCCATTTCACCGCCCTGTATCAGGCGACCAAATCCCTTGCCCCACAAAGCGTCTGGCCATTGGGCCTTGGCCTTAGCCTTGCCTCTTGGCTCGCAGGTGGCATCATGCTTTTTATTCTAAATCAAACGCAAGACTTTGCGATATCAGCGATTCAGATTATCTTTATCGGACTAGCCGCGCTGACCGTACCGCATATGATTTTGATAGATGGTCTGTGGCGTCCCCTTGCACGGTTTCACCCATTTGCCCAAAATATTTCCCAAAACAGGCGCACCTCATGACGGATAGCAAAGATAACATCGCCCACCAGCGCAAAGATGCCCATCTTGATATTGCCAAATCACCCGAGGGGCAGGCCCAGATTGCGCACCCGTTTGACGCGATTACGCTGACCCATCATGCCCTGCCTGATTGCGCCCTTGGCGAGATTGATTTGCGGACAAAATTCCTCAGCTACCGTCTTGCCAGCCCGCTTTTCATTGGTGCGATGACAGGTGGCACAGATAGGGCAGATGCCATCAACCACGCGCTAGCAGAGGTCGCGGCTGATAAGAGCATCGCGCTTGCCCTTGGCTCACAACGCGCCAGCCTTAGCCAAAAGCGCAGTCAGAAATCCTTGCGCCAACAAAACCCCTCACTGGTTCTCATTGGCAATCTAGGCATCACACAGCTAGCCGCCAAAGGGGGCCAAGATCTGGCCTTGCGCGCGATTGATGATATTGAAGCAAATGCGATGGCCATCCACCTTAACCCCTTGCAAGAAGCCGCACAGATTGAGGGCGATCATGATTGGCGTGGCACCACAGATGCGCTTGCCGAATTTATCGCCAAATCACCTGTGCCTGTCATCATAAAAGAGGTTGGGGCAGGCATTAACGCGGCGCTTGCCACACAGCTAGACGCGCTTGGGGCGGCCTATATTGATGTTGCAGGTCTTGGCGGCACCAATTGGACCAGAATCGAAGTCACGCGCCATCCTGACACCCCAGAAGGCGCGCATCAAAGCAACCCTTTTGCGCCCTTTCTTGATTGGGGCATCGATACCGCCACCGCCTTGCGCCAAGCACGCGCCGCCCTGCCCTATGGCAAGCTTATCGGCTCTGGCGGCATAAGGCACGGTCTTGATGTGGCCAAAGCCATGGCCCTTGGGGCGAATATGGTATGCGCCGCAGGGCCGCTCTTGCGCGCCCTTGAAGATGAAAGCGGCCATATCTCGCAAAACAAACTAGGCGCGACGATAGATGAGTGGCATCACCAGCTGCGTCTTGCCTGTTTTTTAACAAATGCCGCCAGCCCATCTCAGCTAAAGCTTCAGCCATAGGCAGAATTTTTTTGGCCCTATAAGACGAAAAAAAGCCCAGAAAACCGCTGTTTTTTCATTATTTTAATAAAAACTAATAAAAAAACAGGTCATTTGTAATCCAGTACAAATGACCTGTTGTATAAGGTAATGACTTGAAAAAGTCTTCCCCCCCGAGGAGGTCTCGGTTTCCTACTTTTCGAGACCTCCACCCTTATCCTATAAATTCAATACATCCAATAGGGTGGCGGCCTGTTTTCCATCATGCGAATGGAAAAATTTCATCTCACATCAAATAATCCTAGCGCCCCTTCCAGACAGGGTCACGTTTCTCAGCAAAAGCGCGCGCGCCTTCTAGCTGATCTTCACTTGCATAAAGCCTATCGACCGTTGCCATTTGACGCTTTGAGACCTTATTAAGCGCATCTTGCGCCTTCATATCTTCTGCCTCACGCACCACCTCTTTAATGGCGGCAAACACCAGTGGCGGGCCTGTCTCAAGCGTGCGTGCCAAATCCCACGCGGCATCACGCAACGCCTCATCTGGCACAATCTCTTTAATCAGCCCCCATTGATGCGCCTCATTTGCATCTACCCAGCGACCTGTCAGTAATAAATCCATCGCCACATGATAAGGGATACGCTTTGGCAATTTAATCGACGCCGCATCCGCCACTGTCCCAGAGCGTATTTCAGGCAAAGCAAAGCTCGCACTGCTTGCCGCCAAAATCAAATCACATGACAAGGCCAGCTCAAACCCACCGCCACAGCAAATCCCATTCACCGCACAGATAACAGGCTTATTCATATTGCCCAATTCCTGCAAGCCGCCAAAGCCGCCAACGCCGTAATCACCATCAACCGCATCACCATCAGCCGCCGCTTTGAGATCCCAGCCCGCACAGAAGAACTTATCCCCCTCTGCCCGCAAAATTGCGACACGCGCCTCGGGATCATCACGAAATGCCATGAAGATCTCACCCATCTTGCGGCTTGTCGCAAGGTCGATGGCATTTGCTTTTGGCCGATTTAGGCTAATTTCCCAAATCCCGCCTTCTTTCACAATAATCAGCTCGTCCATTCGTCTCTCTCCATTTGCGCCATCAGCGCATCTACCGCGACAATCCGGTTTGGCGTTGCGATGACAGGGTTCATTTCAATCTCCGTAATCCGGCCTTTTGCCGACAGGTAACAAGCGCACAGCCCCTCAATCATCCCAACCAGCGCGCCCACATCACAGCCAGCTTTCCCGCGATAGCCAAGCGCCTTTGGCCAGCACCGCAAGCGCGTCAATGCCGCCTCTATATCCTGTTTATGCGCGGGCAGGCTGATACTCACCTTATCATCGGCCAATTCAGTGTAAATCCCGCCCTCAGCAATTGTCAAAACAGGGCCATGCGCCGGGTCTGCCACAATCCCCACCAGCAATTCAAGCACGCCGCCTGTGATCATCTCTTCAATCAAATAGCCATCAGGCGCCGCCATACCAGCCATCGCCTCTGCCAGCATGCCCGCATCTGTGATGTTCAGTGCGACCGCCCCTGCCTCTGTCTTATGCGCAAAGCCCATCCCTTTCACCACCAGCGGATAGACCATAGACGCCTCGCTGATAAGCGCACTAGCATCTTTAGCATCCTTGGCATCCCCACACATCACACGCTTTGGCGTATCAATGCCGGCGGCCGATAAATACCCCTTTGCCTCATCCTCGCTTAGCATCACAGGCGCGCCTGTAAAAGTCTCTTGTTCGGGCAAGGGCACAAAGGGCGGCTTTTGCCATGCTATCCCAATGGTCGCCATCGCCTCAATCGCCGCAAGCCCATCTTCCAGCCCCATCAAAGGCGCGATCCCTGCCTCAATTGCCGGCGCACAAAACGCTTCTGTCAGCGTCTCAGACAGGGTTGATATCATCACAGCCCTTGCCCCTTTCAGGCGCACCGCCTCTATCAGACAATCGCGTGCGGGCGTCCACGGCGTATCATCACACCTGTCAATGCGCGGCGGATCTAGCACCAAACAGCTCACCGCTTGCGGCCCCTCTAGCATCGCGGCAAATGTATCTGTCATAACCTTATGATCGCCCCAAATATAGGTCTGATAATCAAGCGGATTTGATAAATGCACCAATGGCCCAAGCGCGGCTGACAGGCCTTTAACCTGCGCCTCATCCAAAGGCGGAAAGGTCAAATTCGTGCCGCTTGCACAATCAGCGATAAGGCTTGCCTCCCCCCCAGAACATGACAAGGAGCCAATCTTATAATCAGGCAAAACCCCGCAAATATGCGCCAGCTTTAACGCTTCCACAAACCCGCCCAGACTATTAAGGCGCGCAATCCCTAGCCGCGCAAACAGCGCGCTTGCGCTATCATCACTACCCGCTAGCGAGGC
>DBMZ01000058.1:4781-5105 GCA_002299005.1 Alphaproteobacteria bacterium UBA685
CTTCTTGGCCCGCGCTTTGGCCGCTAATGCCTCTAATTTGGCAAGCGAGGCAATCCCTTCAATATGCAGACCAAGGGCCGTAATCCGCCCATCTTCAAGCAACGCATCGCCGATATCACACATATCAAGCTGTGCCTGATTGCCCGCGGTCGCAAGCAACGCCAAAGGCAAAGACCGCCGCGACATAGACAGCGTAATTGCCATATTAGAGCTTTGCGTGATAATCCCCACACCAGCGCCAACAGGCACGCCCCCATGCTCATCAGGCCAGAGCGCGACCCTATCAAGATAATTCACAAAGCCATAACAATTCGGCCCCAAAAA